>JBCCQK010000013.1:0-40330 GCA_039024375.1 Bacteroidota bacterium | reverse complement strand
AGTAAATCGACTATCTCTTAAAAATTGAACCATTTCTTCGGCGCTCATTTCCTCATCATTCCAAGCACCCACCAACTTTTTCCAATCGTCGTTTTTCTTAGGTTCGGGCGCTAGAAACAACAAAAGCCCCGCAACGAAAACGTTACGAGGCTTGAGCGGTCCGGACGGGACTCGAACCCGCGACCCCCTGCGTGACAGGCAGGTATTCTAACCAGCTGAACTACCGGACCTAATTCTTTATACGAGAGGCAACTTTTGTGCCAGTAAATTTAATTTGAAAACACTTTAAAACTGAATAAAAGTATTTTACACATTGCTTTTCTTTTAAAGCGATTGCAAATGTAGGAGACTTTCAAATGATATGCAACAAAGCAGTCAAAAAAAATAAAAAAAAATCAGATATTCTTTTCAACCCGTCACTTATTAGTAGCTTTGTATGTGGAAAATTTCTGAGGAATAGTGGTTAATGATAAGGCTCACTATTATAATTAGGAATTTGTCAGGAAAATGATAAAAGTAGAATAGTCAATTTAAGAATACTAACTCTCTGATTACCAGAACTTTTAGATGTTAAATTTATAATTTTATATTTTACATTTCCTAGCTCTATTGCAAAAATATCTTAACTATCATTTATGCAATTTTTAGACTTTGAAGAACCTTTAGAGGTCTTGTACGACCAGTTAGAAAAGATTAAACAGGTGGGGGAAAAAGGAGAAGTGGATTTATCGGCAACGATTAAGGAATTAGAAAATAAAATCAAAAATAAGCGGAAGGAAATTTATTCGAATTTAACGGGCTGGCAGAAAGTGCAATTATCCCGTCATCCCGAACGTCCTTACACCTTATACTATATCAAGCAAATGTGTAAGAAATTCGTGGAATTACATGGAGACCGATATTTTGGCGATGACAAAGCCATCGTCGGTGGTTTAGGTAGTTTAGACGGGCAGACAGTAATGATTTTGGGACACCAAAAGGGCGTCAATACCAAAATGCGACAGTATCGTAATTTTGGCATGGCTAATCCCGAAGGTTATCGTAAGGCATTGCGCTTGATGAAGATGGCCGAAAAGTTCAACTATCCTATTGTTTGTTTAATTGATACGCCCGGAGCATTTCCAGGGATTGAGGCGGAAGAACGGGGGCAAGCCGAAGCCATTGCTCGCAATTTGATTGAAATGGCCCAGTTGAAAGTGCCGATTGTTTGTGTGGTGATTGGCGAAGGTGCTTCTGGTGGCGCTATCGGTATCGGATTGGGAGATAAAGTATCGATGCTCGAAAATACATGGTACTCCGTTATTTCTCCAGAGTCTTGTTCCTCCATTTTATGGCGGAGTTGGGACTACAAAGAGCAAGCGGCCGAGGCATTAAAGTTGACCGCAGAACACATGAGTAGTTTCGGATTAATTGACAACATTATCAAAGAGCCACTGGGCGGTGCGCACAATGCCCCTGAGGAAATGGCTAAGATGTTGAAAAGATATATCAAAAAAGCCATTGCCGAACTGAAAGAGATGAGTGCCGAAGAGCGAATCGAAAAACGCATTCAAAAATACAGTGCTATGGGTCAATACGACACCATTGAACTGGAAGCAGAGCAGAAGAAATAGCAGTTACCGCAACACACTGGGACATCACCACAAAAGACATCAAAAATGAGCCTACTAACTCAGTATCGAGAGAGGTTGCATCTGAAAGACGCCGTAAAAGACTTGAACAAAAGGAATAGCAGTGGAAACTTTACGGGTACCCAATCGGTTGGGTTCTTATTGAACGCAACGGATAAAAACGACTGGGAAATAGTTACAGCTTACATTAACCAACTGAAAAAGCAAACGCAAACAATACAAGTACTAGCCTTCGAAGACACTAAGGAATGTACGGAAGATTTACCCTTTGATGTCTTTTGTAAAAAGGATTTAGACTGGCTTTGGCGACCTAAAGAAGCGATTCAACGGCAATTCAAACAGCATCAATTTGATTTGTTGATTAATTGTAGCCAAACCGATTGTTTTCCTCTAGAATACTTAGCCGTTTCGGCGAACGCCAACTACAAAATAGGTGCTTTAACGGATTATCCCAATAACTACGATTTGATGCTAGAGGCAAAAAGTATAGACAAGTACCTAGAACAAGTAGATTTTTTTATAAAAAAGTTTAGTAATACATAAATATGAAGCAGTTTCGTGGAACGGGAGTTGCGTTGGTCACGCCTTTTCGAAATGGTCAGATTGACTTTGGTGATTTGGAAAGAATCATTGAATTTAATATTGACGGAGGAGTCGATTACTTAGTTTCTTTGGGAACAACGGGAGAGGCCGTCAACTTAACGGAGAGAGAGTGTCAAGAAATACTATCTTTTACCGTAAAAATTGCTAAAGATAGAGTCCCCGTTGTTGCTGGGCTGTTCGGCGACAATAATACCATGAGACTAGTGGATAGGCTGAAACGATACGACCTAGACGGTATTGCGGCGGTCATGTCGGCCAGTCCTCACTATGTAAAACCCAATCAAGAAGGTATCTTTAAGCATTTCATAGAAATGGAAAAAGCCTCCCCTCTTCCTATCATCCTCTACAATGTCCCTGGGCGTACAGCTTCTAATATGCTTGCAACTACTATCCTACGACTGGCCAATGCTAGCGAAAAGTTCATTGGCGTGAAGGAAGCATCGGGCGATATTGTACAGGCGGCAAAAATTATAAGGGACAAGCCAGATAATTTCTTAGTCTTGTCTGGAGACGACCCGACTGCATTAGGGTTAATCGCCTGTGGTGGAGATGGTGTCATTTCGGTAATTGCGAATGCTTTCCCTAGAGAATTTTCTGACATGATTCGTTTGGCTTTAAAGGGGCAGTTTGCAACGGCCGCCGCCCTAAACCTACAACTTATCAATGTACACGAATGGCTCTACGTCGATGGCAATCCAGTAGGCATCAAAGCCGCTTTGGAAATTTTAGGCTATTGCACGAGTGAGGTCAGACTACCGCTCTCAACCATGTCACCAGAGAATTTAGTTTCTTTAAGAAAAGCGATGAACGCTGCCATGAAAAGTGCAGCCGTAAAAATATAAATGAAAGGCTTTGAAAGTGTTCATCACTTGATAGCACCATTAGTGATTTAAATTGTAGGTAGTTGAAAGTCTTGAGCTAGAACAAAAAATTATAAGTTAGTATTTTATCTTGCTAGTCACTAGTTAACTAATTACAAATCACTATATTAGTTAACAAATGTTTCTCTTAATTTTTGTATGAAAATATTCGGTGAGAAACGATTCAGAATTATGTGAAATGGATTTATTTGATAAAATTAAAGGTAATCTAGGACCACTCGGAAAGTGGGCAGACGTCGCCGAAGGCTACTGGATTTTTCCAAAGTTGGAAGGAGAACTATCTAGTAGAATGACTTTCAACGGAAAAGAAGTTGTTTGTTGGAGTGTCAACAATTACTTGGGACTGGGGAACCATCCCGAAATAAGAAAAGTGGACGCCGAAGCGGCCGAGGAATACGGACTAGCCTACCCAATGGGCTCTAGAATGATGTCGGGAGATTCTGATGCACACTATAAGTTAGAAGCAGAACTAGCCGCATTTGTTCAAAAAGAAGCGGCCGTCTTAGTAAACTTTGGCTATCAAGGGATTATGTCGGCAGTTGATTCCCTACTTGACCGAAAAGATGTCGTCGTTTACGATTCGGAATGTCATGCCTGTATCTTGGACGGTATGCGGATGAGTTTGGCCAAGCGAATTGTTTTCGACCACAACGATATTGCAGGATTAGAAAAAGGACTCAAGAGAGCCACAAAATTAGTAGAGAAAACGGGTGGCGGCATCTTAGTTATTTCCGAAGGCGTTTTCGGAATGCGTGGTGACCAAGGAAAATTGCGAGAAATCGTCGCTTTGAAAGACCACTACAACTTCCGATTGTTGGTCGATGAT
Source organism: Bacteroidota bacterium (assembly GCA_039024375.1). Lineage (GTDB taxonomy): Bacteria > Bacteroidota > Bacteroidia > Chitinophagales > Saprospiraceae > JAFMDF01. The sequence continues at coordinate 36,389 of JBCCQK010000013.1, read as the reverse complement.
GCGCACGGTTTTGGCACCTTAGGTGCGACGGGCGCAGGGGCTGGAGAAGAACAAGGAGTACAGGCGGATATTGACATTTACTTCTCTACATTTGCTAAGTCAATGGCTAGTATTGGAGCCTTCCTAGCAGGTGATAAAGAAATTATGCGTCACTTGAAGTATAATATGCGCTCGCAAGTATTCGCCAAAACTTTGATGATGCCGTTGGTAAAAGGAGCGATGAAGCGTTTAGAAATGCTGAAAGATACGACCCATAAAGACAAACTGTGGAAAATTGTCAATGCTTTACAATCTGGATTGCGAGAAAGAGGCTTAGACATTGGAAATACTAACAGTTGTGTAACACCCGTTTATATGCACGGTAGCATGGACGAAGCGATGGAGTTGGTTAGAGATATGCGAGAGAATTACGGTATCTTCTGCTCAATGGTTATCTATCCTGTCATTCCAAAGGGAATGGTCATTTTACGGTTGATTCCGACGGCCTCTCATACGATGGAGGATGTAGAAGTCACTTTAGACGCCTTCGAGGCCATTGCGAAGAAGCTAAAAGAAGGGCACTACAAAGCAGTAGAAGGGAAATATACTAGTCAGCTGGCTTAACTTTCAATATAAGAGTTGTAAGAAAGATTAACGCTTCATAAAAAATGAAAAGGGTACAGTTGTAATAACTGTACCCTTTTTATTTTTCAGAGGTTACACAAGTTTAGGAACAGTGAAGAAATAAATTACATTTTCAAAATTTTACCTTTTTGATTATCAATACTTTTAGATTTTGAACCAGCCCGCACAGCAGTCTGGCGGGTTTGTAATTTTAAATTTTAGATTTCTCTTAATCTCTTGAACCCAAAAATATCGTTACCAAATATAGTAATTGTGCGACCGCTGCCAAAGCACCCACCACGTAAGTTCTTGCGGCCCATTTCAAGGCATCTTTAGCCCCTTCGTGTTCCGCGCCTCTCGTAATATTAGAACTTTCCAACCAAGCCAAGGCTCGATTACTTGCGTCGTATTCTACGGGCAAAGTGACGACACTAAAAAGCGTAGTCACCGCAAACGCAGCAATGGCTAAAATCAACACAATTGGACTGTTCATCGCCGCTGCAAAGTAAACGCCTACGCCAAAGAAGATGGACTGGAACTTAGACGAAATATTCACAATGGGAACAATAGCCGAGCGGAATTGTAGCATTGCGTACGATTCGGCGTGCTGAACAGCGTGGCCAACTTCGTGCGCCGCTACTGCAGCCGCCGAAACACTTCGACCGCCATACACCTCTGGACTCAAACTAACCGTTTTCGTAGTGGGGTTGTAGTGGTCCGTCAAGCGACCTCGACCCTGTGTAATCTGAACATCGTAGATGTTGTAATATTCGAGCATTTTCTGGGCAACTTCTCTTCCAGAAAGGCCCGAACTAGTTGGCATTTGGGCGTATTTGGCAAACTTTTTTTTCAGCTGACTACTCACTAACCCTCCAATCACCCCAAAGATACCACTGATGATAAATAGACCAAAAATCACAGCTTTTAATTTTTTGTTGATAAAAAAATAAGTAATTGTTCTAGTATAAAACCGAAAGAGTGCCCCGAAGTTCTAAAAAATCGACGAATTGAACAGTATTGTTGACCAAATTTTTTAATCAATCACTTCCATTCCAACGAAGCGGTGCAACACTTTTGGTAGGCGAATGCCCGTTTCCATTTGGTTGTTTTCTAAAAGCGCAGCAACAATTCTAGCTAAAGCTAGAGCACTTCCGTTCAGCGTATGTGCCAGATGTGTTTTCTTATCCGCTCCTTTGTATCGAACTTTCAACCGATTACTTTGATAAGTTTCAAAGTTAGAAACCGAACTTACCTCCAACCACATTTTCTGCGCTGCCGAATAAACTTCAAAGTCGTACGTCAGCGCAGAAGTGAAGCCAATATCTCCTCCACAAAGCGTTACGATTCGATAAGGCAATTCTAACTTTTGTAACAATTGCTCAACGTGAGCCACCATTTCTTTCAATACCTCATAAGATTTTTCGGGCCGCACAATTTGGACGATTTCTACCTTATCAAACTGATGTACCCGATTGAGTCCTTTGACCTCCTTCCCGTAAGAACCCGCTTCCCTTCTAAAGCAGGGCGTATGGCCCGTCATTTTAATGGGAAAGTCTTTTTCCTTTATTATGACGTCTCGATACACATTAGTCACGGGCACTTCGGCCGTTGGAATCAAATAAAGGTTATCTTTTACGGCGTGGTACATCTGTCCTTCCTTATCGGGTAATTGTCCCGTTGCTCTTGCGGAATCTTCGTTGACCAATAAAGGGGGAATAAACTCTTCGTACCCCGCTTTGTAGGCTTCGTCCAAGAAGAAATTAATGAGGCCACGCTGCAATCGAGCGCCTTTTCCTCGAAAGAGCGGAAATCCTGCACCCGTTATTTTTACGCCCAATTCAAAGTCAAATAAATTATATTTTTTACCTAATTCCCAATGGGGCAACGCATCGTCCATTAAATTAGGTAAATCTCCACTCCAATCTTTAAAAATAGCGTTGTCTTCATCAGATTTTCCCGGTGGTACATGTGGATGAGGCACATTGGGAATTTGCAACAAGCCCTCCGTCAAATTGTCTTTGATTTGTCGCATGGCCTCTTCCAATTCTCTAACTCTACCTTTCTGATTGTCCACTTGGGCTTTCAACCCTTCCGCTTCCTCTCTTTTCCCTTGTCGATATAAACCACCGATTTCTTTTGACAACTTATTATTGGCCGCCAGCAGTCCGTCCAGTTCGGTTTGCGTACTCCTTCGCTGTTCGTCTAAAGCCAACACTTCGTCAACTATGGATAGTTGTTCCTCTCGAAAATTTCTCAGCCTTAGCCCCGCTAATACACGTTCTTTATGGTCTCGAATAAAATTTACTTGCAGCATAGATATGGTTGTTAGTCTTGTTGGTTGTTTGAAAAGCCAATGCAATAAATTAGAATCGCAAAAGAACAAATGTTTCTCATTTTAGAGAATACATAAATTCAAGAATCTCAACAATTCTTTAGCAAAAAAGGACGTTTAATTACACAAAACCTTTCAGTCGTCATTTTTTATAAAAATAATCAGCTCTATCAACTAGAGAAAAAGAGAATAAGTTTCTTAGCCGCTATTTACACGTTATCACAAAAAATTAAGCTAAAACCGTTCAAAACAAGTTCTTTACGGATAAAATTTGAATTTTTTGGACAATAAATTACAAAAAACTATAATTTTAAAAACAGAATAAAAGCTGGTATTCTTTTTGTAAAAGTATATTTGTCGAAATTTTTGCAAAGATACTATTTGAAATTAGAAATATAAATGTATTTTTGCACCGATAAGCATTCATGCCTCTGAATTTTATACCATTTCGATACACATTTCAGGGTGTCTCTAAAACTGAATTCCTCCTTCTTTCTCCCAATCCAATGATTTTTTCAAAAGATTTAAGATTGCTCTGTAGGAGTTTAGTGACAACTAAAGCTAATTGCTAATTACCTAATCTCTTTTCCAGTTTCACATAGATTTTGATGGAGAAAACGAGAGCGTTTTGTACCCTTCTTGGCTTTTAAAATTAAATCTACATTTTCAATATAGCCTAAGTGGAAGGAAAGATTCAAGAATCAAAAAAATTCCCCACTATCACAATAATTCCATATCACAGCAATATAAAATAATCGGTAGAATAGCGTTTCGTGGCTACCACAACTATCTAGAAAGACTAGCACACAATCTTCCATCCATCTTATTTTCCCTTTTGCTGATAATAATTTTCATTTACACTTGTATTTATCTGAAACACACAACTAATTTTTAAACTGTAACATTACATTACCATAATGATGTACGATATACTTCAATTGAATGACATGCTGGTTCCAGAACTAAAGGAACTGGCCGAACAGTTGGAACTCAAATCCTACAAGCGATTGAACAAACAAGAGCTTATATATAAAATATTGGACGCACAAGCCTTAGACGGTGCAGAAGAAGAGGCCCCTAAAACGAAAGCTAAAGCCAAAGGTAAAACTAAGAAAGTTACCAAAAAGACAAGCACCGTTGATACCACAGATGCGCCCGTGGCAGAGGAACCGCCCGTTAGTGAAGAGCCTTCAAAAAATGGTCAAGAGGAGGTCGAGGATAATGAAGAAAAAGATAACAAAGATGCCGAAGAGAACGAAGGACGCCCTAAGAAAAAGATAATACTAAAAAAACGCTCTGACCGCGACGGAGAAGATAATGGGCGTGGTAGAGATAGAGACCGTGGTAGGGATAGAGACCGCGACCGTGGTAGAGATGACAGAGACAGAGGTAGAGACCGCGACCGTGGTGGGAGAGGGCGAAGAAAATACGATGACAATCAAAATGGAACGGAAGACGAGACGCCCTCTACGCCCAAGTTTAATATCGAATTAGATGGTATTATTGAAGGAGAAGGTATTTTGGAAATGATGCCCGATGGCTACGGTTTCCTGCGCTCATCAGACTACAACTATTTGACGTCTCCCGATGATATTTATGTCTCGCCTTCCCAAATCAAATTATTTGGGCTGAGAACGGGGGATACTGTTCGAGGAGCTATCCGTCCACCGAAGGAAGGGGAAAAATATTTCGCCCTGTTGCGTGTTTCTCGCATCAATGGTCTATTGCCACAAGACATTAGAGACCGAGTCCCTTTTGATTATTTAACTCCACTTTTCCCAACGGAAAAATTCCGCTTGAGCACCTCGCCAACGGGTCGAGATTTTGGGAATCGGATGATTGATATGTTCACCCCAATCGGTAAAGGGCAACGTGGACTTATCGTAGCACAGCCTAAAACGGGTAAGACCTTCTTACTCAAGGATGTGGCTAATGCTATCACCAAGAATCACCCCGAGACGTACATGATTGTCCTACTGGTGGATGAACGCCCAGAAGAGGTAACGGATATGCGCCGAAGCACGAACGCCGAAGTAGTAGCTTCTACCTTCGATGAACCCGCAGACAATCACGTTCGAGTAGCAGGGATTGTGTTAGAAAAAGCAAAACGTTTGGTAGAATGTGGCCACGACGTGATTATTCTACTAGATTCCATTACTCGTTTGGCTAGAGCCTATAATACCGTTGCACCAGCGAGTGGAAAGGTACTATCGGGTGGTGTGGAAGCCAACGCGCTACACAAGCCGAAGAAGTTCTTCGGGGCGGCCAGAAATATCGAACATGGCGGTTCGTTGACCATCTTAGCAACGGCGTTGATTGACACAGGGTCAAAAATGGACCAAGTTATCTTTGAAGAGTTTAAAGGTACGGGTAACATGGAACTACAATTGGACCGACAACTGGCCAACAAGCGTATGTACCCTGCCATTGATTTAAACAAATCGAGCACGCGGCGAGATGATTTATTGATTGATAAAGATTCGCTACAACGGATGATTATTCTTCGTAATCACTTGTCTGACATGAAGCCCGAAGAAGCGTTTTCTTTCTTGAGAAAACAGATGGTGGGTTCTTCTAATAATGAGGAATTATTGACTTCTATGAATCGATAATTTGAAGTAGGAAGTCTAAAAGTGGTACAGCTAATTTCCATAGGTGTTTAACCGCATTAATAGTACTACAATATCACATCATAGTGGGGCTTTTGTATTTTGCGTGAAAACGCTTTCGGATACGGAGCAAAGAAAACAATCGAGGTGCGTCCGAAAATTGACCCGATTAGCTCAATAACTTTTCTAGGCCTACCCCTCTCGACCCTTTCAATAAGAAAGATGTTCCTTCGTACGATTGTCGGTCAAACCACAATTTCAAGGAGGGAGTATCCATAAATTGGGGAATGTAGGGCAATGATAAGCTGTGAAAAATGGGGCCAACCGTGATTAGAGCAATGTCTAATTCTTTTGCCAGCGACACAATTTCTTGATGTGCCGCTTGGCTATACTCCCCCAACTCTAACATATCTCCTATAATAGCTATTTTTCTGGCCGCTTCGTACCCTGCAAAACTTTTAAGGGCATTAGCCATACTTGTCGGATTAGCATTATAGGCATCTAGCAAAAATTTATTACCCGACTTTTCAACGATTTGGGAGCGATTGTTGGCTGGCCGATAATTCTCGATTGCATTTACTATCTTTTCGTTGGGCACTTTAAAATAGCGACCAAGCGTTATGGCCGTCATGATGTTATTAAAATTATACTGGCCAATTAATTGGCTATTCACCCGTTGAGGAAGGCCTTCGATAGATAGAAAAGAGGCTTTAACGAATGGCTTCGTCTCGACTAGCTGCGTTTCGAAAAAAGGAACATTTAGATTAGGCGCTTCGCTTTTTCTATAAAATAACTTATAGAGCTTTTCGCCCGCCATTTCGGTCAAGTGGTCTTCTTCTTGGTTAATGAAAGCCAGTCCTCGATGTTTTTCCAAATAACGATATAATTCTCCCTTTCCTTTTTTTACACCTTCAATACCACCAAACCCTTCTAAATGCGCTCGACCAATATTCGTAATCAAGCCGTGGGTCGGTGCTGCAATTTCACACAGAAAGCCAATCTCGCCGACGTGATTTGCCCCCATTTCAATGATGGCTACTTCCGTCTCAATCGGCATAGCTAACAAGGTCAAAGGCACCCCAATATGGTTGTTAAAGTTTCCACGAGTGTAATGAGTCGGATAATGACGCTCCAAAACGCTACTGACCAGTTCTTTGGTGGTCGTTTTCCCGTTAGACCCCGTTATGGCGATGATGGGAATTTCAAATTGCAGACGATGATGATTCGCTAATTTTTGCAACGTTGAGAGGACATCTTCTACCACAATAAATTTTGAGTTATCGGGTAAATCAGTAGCATCAACAACGGCGTAAGCAGCTCCTAGTTCTAGCGCCTTCTCCGCAAAAGAGTTACCATCAAAGTTGGCTCCCTTCAATGCAAAAAAGAGGCAATCCTTCTCTATTTTTCGAGTATCCGTACAAACCGTTGGGTGCGTTAAAAAGAGGTCGTATAGTTCGGGTATGGTCATATTCAGTCCGTTTCTCTAAATTCCACAAATTAAAAAAGCCTTTGCGTAAATTCATACACAAAGGCTTTTTTATTTCGAGTATAAGTAGAAAATTATACTTTATAACTCCTACTTCCTACCTACTACTTATATCTTCGCTTACTCTTCTTTTTCTTCGACCGAAACTTCTTACCCGCATTATCCTCATTACCCGTTGGGCCACCGTTTCTGGTCATCGCACAACGGAATCCAATTGTACGGTCTCCTTTATCTTCTTCCTTAAATCGTCTAGCACCAGGAGATAACCAGTACGCTCTATCCGCCCAAGAACCACCTTTAATGACTCTCGCTTTATCACTAATCAACGTCGTCTTTCCGTAGGAGTAGAAAACTTCCGATTCCTTATCACCATCCAAATAGTTGAATACTTGACCACGCTTGTAGTTTTCTCGATTAGCTACTTCATCGTCTTCTTCTAATCGGTATCTCAACCGACCCAAGCTATCTTTTTCAACTGCTGCTCCGTCTTCGTCCAATTCTAAGGTCTTAAATTTATTACCTCTAAAAGGATTCAAATCGTGGTTATCTGCATCTCGCAGGTCTTGTGAAGTCATGGGGCGGTACAAGTCCAATACCCATTCACTCACGTTACCCGCCATGTTGTATAATCCAAAATCATTGGGCAGATACTGCCGCACGGGTGCGGGGAAAGCAGATTCGTCATTCAAGTTACCAGCAACCCCCATGTAGTCACCACCACTTCGTTTGAAGTTCGCTAAGATTTCTCCTTGGTACTTATCTCTTTTTTGGTAGCGAACCGTATTGCCATCCCAAGGGTAAATTCGGAAAGTTGTAATTCTTTCGTCCTTTTCGGAGGCCATATTACCCCGTAGTGCCAAAGCTGCGTATTCCCACTCCGCTTCTGTTGGCAATCGGTAAGAAGGCAACAAAATACCATCTTCGTACCGAACGGGTCTTTCGCCGCCCGTCTTTAAATCTTTCAAGTTCTTACGAACGTCTCCTTGATACTGTCCTTCCAAATAGGCGCCCGTATCGAAGCTATCTTCGTCTTTTTGTTCTGGATTAGGATTCAAAATGCCTTTCTTATTCAGAATCATCTCGTTCACCCGATTCGTTCTCCAATAGCAGAATTCGTTGGCTTGTTCCCAAGTTACTCCGACAACGGGATAATCATCGTAGGAAGGGTGACGGAAATAGTTTTCCACCATTGGTTCGTTGAACGCTAATTCGTCTCTCCAAACTAGTTGGTCGGGTTCTGCCTTTTTAATAACCTCTGGATAAGATTCACCATAGACTCGGTCCAACCAGTATAAATATTCTCGGTAATCAATATTTCTTACTTCCGTTTCGTCCATGTAGAATGAATTGACGGTCACTCTTCGAGGCACGTTGTTCCATTCAAAAGTGACATCTTGGTCGGATTGACCCATGGTGAAAGTACCTCCTTCAATCAAGACTAAATTTGGCCCTGTTACTTGACCTTCGTAGTCTAATTTTTCAAATCCTCCCCATTTTTGGTCGTTATAGTTCCAACCCGTTGTGGCCGACTGTTCTTTTTTACCACAGGAAGAAATTAGTACCGTTAGCACTAATAATGTTACGCTTAGATTTAGCAGCCTATTCATTGACGTTTCTATTTGATGATAATAACTAATAGGTCTTTCTATTGGAGTTGTGACAAACCTATTAGCACTGAATAATAGTAATGTTTTTCTCCGCTTTTAAACAAAGACGAGTTCTTAACGCTTGAACTCTTTCCGAAAGTATAAACGGAGAAGAAATGATTTTCTTATTTTTTGGACAAACTATTTTGTAAAGCAGATTGCAAAAGTATTGATAAAATTTAATTTGAAAAGCAGCTCCCTGCGTTATGAAAAATAGCTTACAAATTTTAATGTCTTCGCCATATGAATGATGGATGATAAATAGCTTGTCCGTATGAGATAAATGATTCTCTTCTAACCTAATTCTACCGAAAAATCTGAAAACAATCATTATAATCCGTTCGTCTCGGTTTGTTCTGGTCTAAATTGATAACAAAAGAAAACTCGTGCGTTCCGCCCGTTACCGCATTTGATAGCCCAGAAATGGTCAAATCGTAACTATATCCAAACTTCATTGGACCTTTTTGTACCCCCACTAAGGCAATCGCCGCATCTCCGTTCGAAAAGGCGTGCCTGTACCATGCTCCTGCAAAAAACGAACCAAAGCCCAAGTACGCACCCGCATTGACCTGCCCAAAATCACCCTGTCTCACGTACATGATATTAGGGGAAACGAACATAGAAGCTGCCCCTCTGTTGCCAGGCGAAAGCGGTAATTCCGCACCAGCGTGAATGGTCATTCTTACTGGTAATCCGCTGTTGATGTTGCTATTGAGGGCCAATAAACTTTCGTCGGGCGTATTTATATGCTTTAAAGTCAAGCCGCCATAGAATCGCTTGCTGTACGCTAAGATACCCGTTGACAGGTCGAGATAGTTAGTTGTAAAATCGGTAGGCGCTTCTTCGTTAGTCGGAAAATTAATTTCGCCCGTGGGGTCAATTTGGTCGGGAAAAACCAATTTATCCCACGCTAAACGATTCTGTGCAGCAGTGCCTTCAATGCCAAACTTCACCGAAAAATCGTCATTGACTTGCACTTTGTAGCTGTAAATGGCGCTCACCCTTGTATTTCTGTAAATCCCATCTCCCGCATCGTCCGCTTGTACCATCAAACCGATACCACTGTTCATACCTTCAATAAACTGACTAAAGGACGCGGCGTAAGTAACGTAGGTTTGAAAATTATTGAACCCCGACCATTGATTTCGATAATTAACCGTAATAAAAGGAGCATTGGTAATGCCCGCAAAGGCAGGGTTCAGTTGTAGCGGAGCAGCGTAGAACTGCGAAAAGACAGGGTCCTGCGCTTGCAGTTGAGTAGCCGAAAGACAGCACCATAAGCCTAATAAAAAAGAAAAGAGTCGTAGCATTGACGGTCGATTACATCGGTGAACTAGGAAATTCTTGATAACTTTACCATCGGCGAAGTTTTCACGTTTTGTTCCTAAAACATTACAACTCATTGGATGGAAAATGGTTCTCTGCTAAAAATAAGACTTCAACGGCAAAAAAGGAATATTTTTTATCCAAATGAAACGAATCTGCTAACTAACTGACGCTATCCATATCTTTTTTAACTTTTAGCCGACGCTTAGTTAGCAATAGGGGTGTAGTTTTAACGTTTTTAATTGAGGTGTTTTTTCCATGGGGGCAAATCCCTTTCTCTTAAACTTTACGAAAGTCAATATGAGAATTTTTACGTACTTACTTCTATTTTTCGGTAGCCTAAATTTATGGGGACAGCGCCCCATTACTTTACAAAAGCAACTGGACTGGTTGCCCGAACCAATTATCCACAATCCAACGGGGAACTTCGAACGAAAAATTTGGACATTTAAAAATAGTAATAGCCATCCCAAACATCCAAGTTTGCCCGTTTTCTCCGAGCGCTTTCGACTACCCGTTAATGGTCAAATTAGCGTGAATGTCAACAACGCTCGCTACGAACCTCTGGAAAAAACGGACGCCCTCGACGATGCCTTTTTAAGCGAATCATTACAAATAGGGACCACGGTCGAATTGGACCGCAATCAGCACTACGGTAAAGTATTTTTTATCCCAATTATCAAAGATGGGCAAGGCTACCAGAAATTAGTGGACTTTGAATTAGTCGTCAATTTCACGCCCACTACTAACACCAATGCCGTTGCTAGAAATAATACGAACACTTTCAATTCGGTTTTAAAAGATGGAGCTATTTATAAAATAGCCGTCAGTGAACGGGGTATGCAGCGTTTGGATTACGCTTTTTTGAAAGACGTTTTGGAGATTGACATTGACAATGTTGACCCGACCACCATTAAAATTTATGGAAATGGTGGAGGTATTTTACCCCAACGAATTGCCGATGTTCGACCCGACGATATAGTAGAAAATGCCATTCAAGTAGTAGGCGAAGCGGACGGTAGTTTCGACAGTGACGACTACATTCTATTCTACAGCGAAGCGGCCAATAAATGGATATACGACGCCAACGAACAGATTTTCAACCAACAAACAAACATTTACGACCGCAATAATTACTATTTTCTAAAAATTAGTCCAGAAAAAGGAAAGCGAATTACTGAGAACCCTAGCTTATCAAGCACCGATTATACGACCCGAAATTTCACCGACTACGCACGGCTAGAAGAAGATTTAGTGAACTTATTGGATAATTTTGCCCAAGGGCAAGGAACGGGTAAAGACTGGTACGGTGACTTGTTTGAAACCATCCGCACTCGGACTTACACGGACTTTAACTTTCCCAATATCAGAACCGATGAACCCGCCAACTTGCAAGCAGTTTTTGCGGGTCGAAGTAGAACCACTACTTCTTTTAATGCGGTCGTTGGGCCAGAAACATTCTCCGCCACTATCCGAAGGTCGAATACGGGAGATATTGAGGACGAATACGCCCACATTGGTCGCATCAACACCGCTTTTAACCCTACGGACGAGCAAGTTTTGGTAGAAATCGAATACCCACAAACGGCGAGTAGTACGGGTTGGTTGGACTACATCCAATTGAACGTACGGCGAGATTTAATTTTTTCGGGAGACCAAATGACTTTTCGAGACCCGAAAACCCTCACTGCGAACAGTAGCACTTTTCAACTCAGTGGCGTCGATAACAGCGTCCAGATTTGGGATATTTCTAACCCATTAACGCCCTTCCGACAGACATTTGACCTTTCGGGAAATGAACTGCGCTTTGGAGCAAATACGACTACCTTAAAAGAATACATAGCTTTTCGAGAGAACGGACCATTTCTTACACCAACGGCCATTGGCAAAGTACCCAATCAAAATATTCACGAAATTGAAGCGGCCGATTTAGTAATCGTCTATCACCAAGATTTTGAAGCGGCGGCTTTGGACTTGGCCGAACACCGCCGCAATCAGAGCGGCTTTGACGTAAAAACGGTTTTGGTGGACCATATTTACAATGAGTTTTCGAGCGGTAAATTGGACCCGACGGCCATTCGAGATTTTGCTAAAATGGTATATGAGCGTTCGCCCAATTTTAATTATTTATTGTTGTTCGGTGATGGCTCTTTTGATTATAAAAACATCAAAAACTTGCCCAATCCGTCGGGCTTTATTCCCGTTTACGAAACGGACGAGTCCCTTCATCCCATTGAAGGCTTTCCAACAGACGATTACTACTCGTTGCTCAGCGATAACGAAGGGGGGAATCTGCGAGGAGCATTGGACATTGCCGTAGGACGTATTCCCACTAAAACCCCCGAGGAAGCACAGGCGGTCGTGCGTAAAATTATCAACTACGAAACGAGTCCACAGACTTTAGGTAACTGGCGATTGAATCAGACGTTTTTGGCCGATGATGAGGATGGGAGCATTCACCAACGTCAAGCGAACGGCATTTCTACTAAAGTAGATACCGTTTACGATGTTTTCAATGTGAATAAAATTTTTCTCGACGCTTTCCAACAAATCACTACGCCTGGTGGCGAACGCTACCCTGCGGTTAAGGAAGCCATCAATAACGAAATTTTTAAAGGCATTTTGGTCTTTAATTACTTGGGACATGGAGGTGCCAAAGGTTGGACGCAAGAACGCGTATTGGAAACCAACGACATTTTAAGCTGGACAAATTTTAATCGACTCCCTTTACTAGTCACCGCTACTTGTTCGTTTACGGGCTACGACGATGCTAATTTTGTCACGGCGGGCGAAGAGTCTATTTTGAATCCTAACGGGGGAGCTATTGGGCTATTTACGACGGTTCGAGCCGTCTATTCTTCCCAAAATGAGCGATTAACGAGGGCGGTTTTTGACCAAATGTACGAAAAGGTAGATGGAGCCTATCCTCCCATAGGCGAAATTATGCGACGGGGAAAAAATAGCAATTCGGCCGACACGACCAATATCAACTCTCGAAAATTCACGCTTATCGGCGACCCTTCGATGCGATTGGCCCTACCCAAATTCGATATTGTGACTACTGCTATTAATGGTCAACCCATCACAACGGACCGAGTGGATACGATACAAGCCCTCCAAAAGGTGACAGTCGAAGGTTTTGTGGCCGATGCTGCGGGCAATCCCATGTCTTCTTTCAACGGCCGCGTTTTTCCGATTGTCTTTGATAAGAAAACGACGGTTTCTAATTTAGGCAACGACCGTTCTAGTCGCATTTTGCCTTTTGATATTCAAAAAAATGTACTTTTTAAAGGAAAAGCGAGTGTGACCAACGGCCGCTTTCAATTCACCTTCGTGGTACCCAAAGACATTAATTACAATTACGGTTTTGGGAAAATCAGTTATTACGCCGAAAACGGTAGCGAAGATGCGGCGGGCTACTACGAACGAATCGTCGTCGGCAGCACTAAATCGGACGCAGCCATAGACAATCAAGGGCCGACCGTGGAGGTGTTTATGAACGATTCTACGTTTATTTTCGGTGGCACGACCAATGCCAATCCAACGCTGCTGGTCCTATTATCTGATGATAATGGTATCAACGTATCGGGTACTAGTATTGGGCACGACTTGACGGCCGTTTTGGATAATAATACGCAGAATACTTTTTTATTGAACGAATTTTACGAAGCGGCACAAGACGACTTTAGAAGAGGCATCGTCCGCTTTCCACTCAGTGACCTTCCAATGGGCACGCACGAGATTAGGGTAAGAGCGTGGGATGTCTTCAATAATTCAGCCGAAGGAATAACAGAATTCGTGGTAGCCGACGATGCCGAAGCCGCTTTGGAACGAGTTTTGAACTATCCGAATCCTTTTACCACTTCAACTCAATTTCAATTTTTACATAATTTGAATCCAGGGCAACCTATGGAAGTACAAATCCGTATTTTCACCGTTGCTGGCCGTTTGGTCAAAACTATTGATACAGATGTTATCAGTGATGGGAACCGAGTCAGTAATATTGCGTGGGATGGAAAAGACGAATACGGTGGACAATTAGCCCGAGGGACTTATTTGTACAAAGTAAGCGTTCGTTCGTCGGCAGGAGGTAACGGTAATCAAACGGTCGATAGCGACTTTGAAAAGCTAGTTATTTTGAAGTAATTTTTTAGACGCTCAAGGTTCTTTTGTACCGATTTTTTTCGCTAGACAGACTGTGTGTCGTGTGCCATTTATCGTTCAGCGTTTACCGCAAACCGAATAAACCCCATTCTCTTTTAAGTTTTTCTTAACACCGACAATATTTATTAAAAATTGTAGTTTTAAACATGATTCTATCGAAAGTGTAAGACCAGTTTTTTCGTAGAATCAAACAATAACATTAGCGCAACAACATATTGTAAAAACATGAATAACTTTTTCCACAAAAAATTATCTACTCGGGGCCTCCTCTACCCTTTACGCAACGATGCTATGAAAAAATCTTTACTAGCTACACTAGCCTTGCTTCTATGCTTAGCTATAACCGAAAAATCTTTTGCTCAGTGTTTTGTCAATCCCAATACGGGTAAATTAGAAACTCCACTTGGTGAACCCTGTGTCAATACCATCATTACTGCCGTTCCTTTCTTACGTATCGTGCCCGATGCCCGTTCAGCAGCGATGGGAGATGCGGGCATTGCCACTTCTACGGATGCCAATTCGATACATTTCAATGCTTCTAAAATGGTTTTTGGAGAAGACAAAGGGGGGGTCGCAGTAACTTACACGCCTTGGCTAAGAGCATTGAACGTGAATGACGTTTACTTAGCTTACTTGTCAGGTTATTATCAACTGAACGAAGAAGAGGCCGCAGGTTTTAGTTTACGCTATTTTTCTTTGGGAGACATTGCCTTTACGGACGAAAACGGTAACCCATTGGGTAATGGCCGCCCCAACGAATTTGAACTAAACGGTTCCTATGCTAGAAAATTGGGCGATAAACTATCTGCTGGCTTGGGAGCCAAATTTATTTTTTCAAACTTAGCAGCAGGGCAAGAAGTAGGGGGCGAGCAAATCTCCGCAGGAACTGCTTTCGCTGCGGATATTTCTATGACCTACAAAACACCCGTCGAGCTAAGTTCTGGGGAATCGAATCTAACGTTGGGCCTCGCTTTAACAAATTTAGGGTCAAAAATTACTTACACTAATTCAATTAATAAAGACTTCATCCCTGCTAACTTAGGTCTGGGCGCTGCTTGGGACTTAGATTTCGACGAGTTCAATCGTTTGACCGTAGCTATGGACATCAACAAGTTGATGGCACCAACTCCCGACCCATTATTAACGGACGAAGACGGCGATGGCGTACCCGACTACAAACAAGTATCCACCTTCCGAGGAGTGTTTGGCTCATTCAGCGATGCTCCAGACGGCATTGCCGAAGAATTACGAGAGTTAATGTACTCTTTCGGTTTGGAGTATTGGTACGATAAACAGTTTGCCGTCAGAGCAGGTTACTTCTACGAGCATTCTACTAAAGGAAATAGAAAATATTTCACCGTTGGTTTAGGACTAAAATACAACGTTTTTGGTTTAAATATTTCTTACCTGGTTCCCACTACCAATCAGCGAAATCCGTTGGATAATACCTTACGTTTTTCTATGCTATTTGACTTTTCAGCATTTAGTGGAGAGGCGGATTTGTAGTAAACTTAGGTTAATCACAGGCAAAAAAATAGGGAGTGGCGGTTGTCGTTCCCTATTTTTTTTGCGGTGTAGCGAATGAGCCGAACGTTTACTAAACTTTAGAAGTTTAGTAAACGTCCAGCCTCAATTGAATGTTTATCTTTATTACTTTAGCACTACGGTGAAAATTATGGGTTGGTTACTTATTAGTTGCAACCGTAACATAACTCTCCGAGTTGTGCTGTATTTAAAGTACCCACACTTTTCACCTTAGTACCGTTACTTTTTCAAGCGTTTAACTTGAATAGACTAAAGAAGAAAGCGAAACTAAAACTAACCAAAGCAGGGTCTTTCAACGTCGAAGAAACAACTGTTGTGATTACAGAGACTTTCTAGCACCGAAGGAGAGCGATAGCGTATTAATTCTATCTTGGGTAGGGCCGATGCGGTTGCCCGAAAAGTGAAAGTGGAAATCTGGCTGGATGAACAAGCTCAAATTGGGAGAGATATATCGTTCTACACCTGCGCCCAAACTAATAGACAAAAAGCGGTTGTTTTCGAAGCCATCGCCCGCCAGTAAGCCATTATTATAGTCAATTTGACTAAGACGGGCGGTTGTGACGGCGTTAGCCAACGACCGACTATTCGCCGCAATTTCTGCCAAATCGTACTCGGCTCGCAAAATAACGTTCAAGGCTGCGCCAGTTTGCGCATACAAATGCCAACGTCCTTTACCCATCACCGCATAGTTAAATCTAAAATTAGCGGGAATTTGTAAAGTCTGCAGATGTATGGTTTTAAAATGTGTTCTTCGGTTGGTACCTTGCCGTTCGATGATACTTGGGTCGTATCGCTTTGCGTTATACAGTAAACCCGTTTCAATTTCCCAACGACCATATTTGAAGCCCATGCCGTACCCTCCGCCGTAACCAACACCCCGTTCGTTGAAAGCGTTAATGTCCAAAATTTCTCCACCTGATAAGTAGGAATTATTAACAGCTAAACTAGCAATAACTCCTAGGCGTAACTTGGCAGGTACTTTATTGTACTTACAGTCTTTACAGCCCAGTGGTGCAATGTACTGAGACTCCACAAAATTAGGGGTTAGGGACGGTACTGTGCCGATAATGTCTTTACTGGTATTAGTATATTGCGTTAGATGCTGGTTCATTTCACTCACTGAAATAGACAAACCATCCTTGAAATCAACAGTTGTAGGCACGGAGGAACGTAGCGGATTGACGAGGCCGACTATTTTCCTATTGATAGGAGTTTCTGTATTTTGTTCCCTACTCAATGTATTTACAACCTTCAATCCTTCACTATTATCGCTGTCTTTTAGCTCAGCATCTTGAACAATAAGCTTTGAATTTCGCTCTGTTTCGTTTTCCCTTTTATCTGCGACTTTTACTGGTTCCTCGTTCACATTCGCCTCGGTAGTAATGGCTCGATTGGGCACCAACACTTCGACCATCCTATTCAACGAATCTGCAGCTTTTGTTTTTTGCTTTTTTAGTACTTGTACTACGGGGAGTTCACTGTAATCGGCGGGAAAATACTGGTAAAAATTTAGTAGCAAAAGAATCATTAAAGTTACTTCCCATAACTTATAACGGTACAACTTATCCCGAACGGCAAAATCGGCATTCAGTCTATCTACCAGCTTCTGCCAGTGACTCGTCGCAACTGGCTTTTGCAATCCTTGGAGCTTATTGGCTACTTCTTGGTCAAAGGCAACATCTTGTGTTTCCTCAAAATCCAACTTCGACGCTAACTGATTCCAGCCAACAACAGCCGACGGTTGGGCAGCCGTAAGTTTCTCAGAAAAAAGTTGGTCGAATTGCGCATCTTCGGCCTCGGCCAAAGAAAGTGCAGATGCTAGGTCGTCCCATACCGCTTCGTTAGCCGTGGGAGTAATTTGGGTAAGTTTATTTTTAATTTGGGCATCGAAATGAGCATCAATCGCATCGCTGTCGCCCACAGGTAAGTTGTTCAACAAAGCCTCCATCTGTGCCCAGTGTGCATCATCATACGCTATCTTTTGGTTATCTAGCGCATCTTTTACCGCCTTGTCGAATGCTTCTTTACTCATGCTTCTTTTATACTCAAATACGTTTGGGCGTTGGTAGTTTGGTTCTAGAGAATAGAGCTCACTTCATTGAGAGAAAAGAGACTTACAGCTTTAGTCCAAGTGACAAATCTTCGCTTTTTCTAGCTTTTGTAGCTGTTATATATCTCTATTCTCTGCTCCCGACTCTCTATTCTGAATATTTTATTATTCTTGATACAATTTTCTGTTAATAATTTCTCGTAGCTTCATCCTAGATTTCACCAAATTTGACCGAGAAGTACTCTCCGTAATATCCATCATTTGGGCTATTTCTTTGTGCGAATAACCTTCAATAACATAGAGATTAAAAACCACTCGATATGCAGGCGTTAGCTGCTGAACGGCAGCCAAAATTTCTTTCTCACTACATTGGCTAATGGCATCAGCGTCCATTGATTGTAAATCGTAAGCTACGTCCAGGTCTTCCGTTCGACGTCGAATGTTTTTTCGATAATAATCAATCGCCGTATTGACCATAATCCTCCGAATCCAAGCAGATAAAGTGGTCCCTGCTTGATATTTGGCAATATTTCTAAACACTTTGATAAAACCCTCTTGTAAAATATCCAAGGCATCATGTTCGTTTTTGGCGTAGCGCAAACAAACCCCCATCATCTGAGGATAATGTGTTTCATAGAGCTGCTTTTGCGCCCACCGTTCGTTGCGGATGCAAGCATCTAAGAATTCCTTCTCACTATATTCAAAGGGCAAAACGAAGTCCATAAATCATCATTAAGTAAGGAGTCGTGCAAATTCAGTTTTGCAAAAAACGAATTGTCGCCAACAACTCTGTACTTAGTAAAGATAATTGTTTTTTGATTGCTTTCCAAAAAACTTAGTTTAGAAAAAAGCTGAGTCTTTTCCCAGCGAACTAATTTCTTTCCTTTTTGTCAGATGACTGACTACCTTTGATAAAAAAGAAACGGCGAGGCAGTAAATAGTGCTGCTTGTTGAAGTTGGATTTTTTAAAATAGCTAACCCATGGACAATGATAGCAAGAGAAGGATAAACGGTATTTTTTGAGAATACCATTTATCAAGCCCCAAAAGTGCAGGCTAAAATTAGATTACTCCACTTCGGCACCCGCTTTCATCTTTTCCGCATTTTCGGCAACTTGCAAGGCTTCTAAGATTTCTTCAATATCGCCTTCTACTATTTTATCTAAACTGTACAAAGTGAGGTTAATTCGGTGGTCGGTTACTCGATTTTGCGGGTAGTTATACGTCCGAATTTTCCCCGAACGGTCTCCTGACCCTACTAGAGACTTTCTCGCAGCGGCTACTTTCGATTCGTGCGCTTCCCGCTGCTGATTATACACTTTTTGGTAAAGTCGTTGGAGCGCAATTTCTCGGTTTTGAATTTGTGAACGACCGTCTGTACTCTCGGCAACGACGCCCGTTGGTAAGTGGGTAAAGCGAACCCCCGATTCGGTTTTGTTGACGTGCTGTCCACCCGCCCCACTCGAACGAAAAGTGTCCACCTTTAGGTCTGCTTTATTAATATCTACATCTTCCATTTCCAGCTTAGGCATAACTACTACCGTAGCGGCGGAGGTGTGGACTCTTCCCTGCGACTCCGTTTTGGGTACTCGCTGTACTCGATGCGCCCCAGACTCAAATTTTAATCGACCGTAAACGTTATTACCCGATACTTCTAGCACCAACTTGGAATAGCCGCCAACTGTTCCTTCGGTAATATTCAACACTTCCGTTTTCCAACCTTGACGCTCGAAAAATTTCGAGTACATTTTGTATAAATCTCCCGCAAAAATACTCGCCTCGTCTCCCCCCGTGCCCGAGCGAATTTCTACGATAACATCCTTCTCATCTTCGGGGTCTTTGGGAATCAGTAGGACTTTAAGTCGTTCTTCTATTGCTTCCTGCTTTGGAGTTAATTCATCCAATTCCTCTTTGGCCATTTCTTTCATATCCGCATCGTCTTCCACTAACATCTCTTTGGCCGTCTCGATATTTCCCAACACTTGCTTGTACTCTTTATAAACATCCACCACCTCCTTCAAATTGCTGTATTCTTTATTGGTTTTAGCATACTCTTTCTGGTCCGCCAAAAGATTCGGGTCGGATAGTCGTTCTTCTAAATAGTAAAATCGGTCTTGAATTGCCTCTAGCTTATCTAGCATAATGAATTAAAATAATCGTGAATAAATATAAGAGAACGGTGAGTTGAAACAGTTACAGGTTCACTGCCAAATGAGTCAGCGTAGCTAACGAAAGAAATGAGTATGACTGAAGTAAATCATCATGGAAAATTTAGACCGCAAAAGTAATGATTTAATTTTTGTGTTTCAGATTATTGGAAAGGCAAAAATGAGGAAGGGATGAAATAGATAAGCGGAGAATAAATAGCACTAAAAATTAGTTCTTTGGCACATTGCAAACTCGAAAATCACGCACAAACCCATACGGGAAAGCTGTGTCCGTATGGAAAGTGATTTAACATCAATAACTCCGTATGAAAAGCGGAGCATTTAAGCATATATATAGCCACAACCTTGAACTTTTGCAATGTGTCAAAGAGTCTAAATATTTTTAAAATCACCGTGTCGCCCTTTACCCGAAGCAAATCGTTTTGCCCCCAGAACAGTTTCTTTAGATTTAATAGTCAGCATCCCTCTTGCAAATTCGTTAGCTAATGCTTCTTCCAATGGTAAATTCCATTGTTCGCAAACACTCTGGCGGTCATTGCGCAGACACGTTTGCGGAAAAGTACAAAGTTGTTGGGCTAGTATTTTAGCCGCTGACAGTGCCTTTCCTTTGGGAACGACTCGATTGGCTAAACCAATTTGCTGTGCTTCTTCGGCATTAACGGGTCTTCCCGTCAATATTAAATCCATAGCTCGACTCATGCCAATTAATCTAGGCAAACGCACGGTTCCACCGTCAATTAACGGGACACCCCATCTACGGCAAAAAATTCCCATGACCGCATCGGATTCCATCACCCGAAGGTCGCACCAAAGCGCCAATTCCATTCCACCCGCTACGGCATAGCCAGATATAGCAGCAATGACAGGTTTGGACAAGAGCATTCTTGAAGGTCCCATTGGTCCATCGCCGTTCGGTTCTATTCGATTGGCTTTACCTCGTTCTTCCGCTACTGCTTTCAAATCTGCCCCCGCACAAAACGTTCCTCCCAAACCTCCAAGAATGGCAACGTAGCTATCTTCGTCTTGGTCGAAATTGCGGAAAGCATCGGCTAACTCCTGCGCCGTTTCACCGTCCACCGCATTTTTTACGTTAGGTCGATTAATGAGGATAATGGTAATTTGTCCTTCTTTTTGAACGATAATATTTTTCATGAGCCCTACTTAACCCCGTGCATTAGACGTTTCATCAACGGATAGAAGAAAATACAGAACACACCCAAGACGATAGAAATCAACGTCAATATCCAAAAGAATTGGCTAATGCCCTGTTCTTCGGCAATACTAACCGAAGCGCCACCGAATATACTGGCCAATTTCATCCCAATGGCAATCGCTAGGTAATAGATACCGTACATAAAAGCCATCATCCTGCCGGGGGACAATTTACTTACTAAAGAAAGTGCAACAGGAGAAATGCACAGTTCCCCCAAAGTATGGAACAAATAGACTAAAATTAACCAAATCACACTGACGCCAATTGACTTGGGCGCCGCCCCCGCAGGAATTTCACTTGCCCCAAAGGCAATACAGGCCATGCCCAAACCTAGCAAGAACATACCGAGTGCATATTTAATATTGGCACTTGGATTATACTTACTTTCCCACCATCTGGAGAATAGCGGCGCAAAAATGATGATATAGAGCGCATTGAGAATACCGAACCAAGAAGCGGGAATTTCGGACTGGTCGCTACTAAATTCTCGTTGAAGCATCCACAAAGCAATGCCCCAAATAATTAGAAAACTGATACCTAAAAAGACATTAGATAAAAGATATTTTTTCCCAATCTGTTTGTATAGCAAAAAGACCAACCACGTGAATATGCTTAGTGGAATTAAGGTGATTAAGGAGTTCACCACTTTAAAAATCATGGCTGAATTTCCTTCCAATACTCGGTCGGTGAAGTCCCTCGCAAAAATAGTCAACGAACCGGGCGCCTGTTCAAATACCGCCCAGAAAAAGATATTAACAATACAGAAGAACCATACGGCAATCATTCGGTCTCTGGTAATCCTTGAATACAGCGTCAACCGATAAACCGTCAATACAATGAAGATAATAAAAGCAGTAAAAATGGTCACCGTTGGACCACTAAAGCCCGCTACACTAAAGTTCAAAAAATTCGTCGCTCCCTCAGAAATAGTTGAAACGGGGTCATTAATTACCCAAACAAAACCCATGATGCCCGCTAGAGCCGCCCAGACGATTTGACCCTTTGTGAAAGGATTGCGCTTATCGCTATCATCATCACTACTATCGGGAACAATTTCTACAGCTTTCGCTACGGGCTTTCCACCAACCCCTTGAAAGATGCCTTGGGCGAACCAAAATTGCAACAATCCAAACACCATAAAAATACCTGCCAAACCGAAGCCCCAAGACCAACCAATCCGTTCTCCCAAGTAGCCACAAAGCAAAATTCCTAAAAACGACCCCGAATTGACACCCATGTAGAAAATGGTATAGGCACCATCTTTTTTCTCGGGGTATTTTTCGTACATCTCCGAAATAATCGAGGTCATACAGGGTTTAAAAAAGCCACTTCCAATGACTAGAAGCGTCAATCCCGTGTAGATAAAAAAGGAAGTTTCTAAAGCCATGCAAGCATGTCCCATCGCCATCAACAGGGCGCCCAATGCCACCGAATTTCTGTAGCCAATAATATTATCCGCTACGTACCCACCAACTAAAGTCGATAGATAAACCATCGAAACGTAGGTACCAAAAATGGCGTAGGCGTACTCCGCAGGCCACCCCCAACCACCTCCAATCAGCGAGGCCGTAAAGAACATGATGAGCAAAGCACGCATTCCGTAGTAGGAAAAACGTTCCCACATTTCGGTAAAAAATAAGACAAAAAGGCCCGAGGGGTGTCCTAGAACAGCGCCGTTAGCAGTTAATAAATCTTGATTCGAGTTCGTCATTGGAGATATAATTTATTCGTTTTGTTGTGCAGTTATCTATTCAATTATTTTTTACATTTTTTGCGCCAAACTATGCTTGATATGCTGATTAGTTAGAAGTCAGATTTGACCTCTACTGAAAAACCTGACTTCTGACAGTCCGTAGGATGGTCTGACATCTGGCTTCTCATTCTATTTCACATCTCCCATCCATTTTTTAGCAATAGGGCTTAACGCTACAAAGACAATTCCTGCACCCAATCCCAGCCAAACAATAGACATAAACAAACTTGGCATCTGCTCCAAATTATTGGCATCGAACTCGCCACCGTACCAACCTGCAATTAAGTTCCCCAGAGCGGTAGCGACGAACCACAGCCCCATAATTTGTCCGTAAAATCGAGCGGGGGCTAGCTTCGTCATCGTACTCAAACCAACAGGGCTTAATGTTAACTCTCCAGCCGAGTGTAGGAAATAGGTTAAGATGAACCAGTACAATCCTACTTTATTTTCAGGAGTAGCAATTTCTGCTGCCTTTACCATCACTAAAAACCCTAAGGCCATTAAAATTAAGCCAAAGCCAAATTTCAAAGGCGTAGAAGGGTTCAAATTTTTTGCCGCCAATTTTATCCATAGCGCTCCAAATAATGGAGTCAGAATGATGATAAATAATGGATTAATAAACTGCACTGAACCCGCCGCTAGATTAAATCCAAAAATGTCTCTATCCGTTAAGTCTCTAGCAAACAACGTTAACGTAGTCGGGGCCTGTTCGAAGCCTGACCAAAAAATGGCAGCACCCACGAAAAGTAAAGCCACTACCACCATTTTCTTTTTTTCGTCCGCATTGAGTCCGCCGCCTAAGAAGATGTAGAGGAAAAAGAATAAGGTGACCAAAACAATCACTACGCCTAAAGTATCTCGAATGCCAATAGCCGTCGTCAAATCCACCACTCCAAACATTTGTAGCAGTGCAATTAGCCCAACTAGTGCGACGGCGAGTATTATTCCGATGGTACTATTTGCCTTTTCCACACTGCCGTCCGTCACCTTTGCTTTCGGTACAACGCCGATTTCATCCAGCGAACCCTGCGTCATTCGATATTGCACCAGACCCAAAAACATGCCGACCGCTGCAATACCAAATCCTAGGTGCCAGTTAACGTTCTCCGCTAGTATCGGTACAATGATTTGTCCCAAAACGGAGCCAATATTAATCCCCATGTAGAAAATAGAAAAGCCAGCGTCCCGTCTCGCTCCACCTTCGGGATACAAATCCCCGACCATTGTGCTAATATTCGGTTTCAGTAATCCCGTTCCCATAGCAATGAAACACAAGCCCAAGAAAAAAACCGCTGGAATACTAGAAATAGCCAAAATAATATGCCCAATCATTATCAAAATTCCTCCGTACCAAACCGCTTTTCGCTGACCAAAAACGTTGTCGGCTAACCAACCACCAGGTAAGGTCAGTAAGTAAACCCCCGCAGCGTATAATCCATAGGCCGCCCCTGCCGTTTCATTTTCAATACCAAGTCCCTCTTGTGCCGTGTCGGTGACCATGAAGAGCATCAAAATGGCTTTCATACCATAATAACTAAACCGTTCCCACATCTCGGTAAAAAACAACGTAGCTAGTCCCTTAGGGTGCCCCATGAAACTCTTTTGCGCCGATTGACTCATATTTTCTAATTTTTGAATAGTGTAGTGAGTAAGTTCTCAATAAGTGGGCTGGATTATCCAGTAATTTCCCATTACTGGATAATTTTAGTTGGAAATTTACTGGATAACGGGAAGTTATCCAGTAATCTCAAACAACATTGAGAACTTATCTATAGTGACTCGTAATTAGTTGATTAGTGACTAGTTAAGCAAAGTGCTAAATTTGAAGCCTTTGTAATCTATCCAACTTATCAATCATTTATGACCCGAATCACTAGTTGCCCGTTTTTATAACGACGCCCAAAATAGATTTTTTTGACTAAATGGCATAAAAAAATGGTAATTGATACTCAAATCAATCACCATTTGGAAACTGCATTTAACAACTAAATTGTAAAAAACCCTTTTGACTAAACTAATTTAGCCATATCTCTTATTAAAATACTATTTCGGTTGAAATAGATTAGATTAGATTTTCGAAGGTCATTCAAAACGGACGTGACCGTTTGACGAGAAGTACCCGTTAGATTGGCAATATCTTGTTGTGTTAAAGAATGCTTAAACAATCGCTCGTATCCTACTTGTCGTCCCCGATTTTCCGCATATTCCTTAATAAAGTCCACGATTCTGGTTCTGGCATCCTTGAAAATCAGTCCTTCTAGTCGGTTCTCCGCTTTCATCAACCTCGTCCCCATCATTGCTAGAACTTGGCTACACAAGTCAAAATTTGTTTGCATCAAACGCTTGAAATCGGCTACTTTTAGTGACAAGAAGTGAACCTCATTATTCATGGCTTGCGCAAAATCCTGCCGTCGCTCTTCGCCAATAATCGCTAATTCGCCAAACATTGCCAACGGATGCAAAACAGATTTAATCACTTCTTTACCGTCTTCGGAATGCGTCCCAATTTTGATGCTACCTTTAGACAGAAAATAAATATGTTCAGAAGGTTCGTTGGGGAAGTAAATGAAGCTGTATTTAGAAATCACATGCTTTTCAGCCATTTGTTTTAGCAGTGATAACTCTGCTTCGGTTAATGATTGGAAAATGGGGAAATGTTCGAGAATAAATGTGCTGTCTTTGACTTTCATGCTTAATTTTTTTAATCGGATAACCTTCGGGAAAATCCGGTTTTTGGATAAATATACTTGGGCAAAAAGTGCGTTTTGTTTCGCTTCTGTACGATGATAGACACAACTTTATTTGTCCCCCCCTACGGCAGATGAAAAAAATTAGTAAAAAGTTTTAGGGGGTGTATTGTAAGTGAGGAACTCTAGGGTAAGAACGGATGGATTTGGGTGAGAGTTAGGTTTTAATGGTTGTATGGCTATATTGTTGAATAGCTGAACAGTAACAAAAGGTATTCTACTGAACAACGGAAAATGGTAATACATAAGTTACTATTAGTCAATTGGGGCGAAAATCAAAAATCGCAAATAATACATCATATATCTTAAATCTACCTAACTTTTGTCCTAGACAGATTTATGATATATGATTTTTGAACTATGATTTTTGATTTTTTACCCCATTAAAAAGAACTTTTCGTCATATTACGAAAATCTGTTGTTCATTAGAAATACAAAAGGTAAGCGTTTATGCAATCAGATATAAGTCAAGTGTCAGATTGGAAACAATGTAAATAAGCCACTATCAATTGTCTATTTCTGAAAAAATCTGACTTCTGACAGTCCATAGGGACAGTCTGCCTTCTGACCTCTAAATTTCACAATTAAAGCGTCAACCAAAAATTATTAATCCCTTCACCTTGGACAATTTTCAGTTTGTCTAAATTCAGCAATTCTAGCATCCCAAGGAAGGTAACAATGGCGTGGACTCGATTTTCACATTCGCTAAAAATAGTTTTGAAGCCCGTTTTAACGCCTTTTTTGATTTTGGAAAGAACGAATTGCTGTTGACCTTGGATGGTGTAACTATAATCAACAACGGTGTGTACTTTTTTCTTGCGATGCTCATCTTCGTAGCGCTCCATCACCTTTTCGAAAGTTTTGAGTATTTTGAAGAGTGATAATGATTCTAGCTCTACGTCAACGAGTGCTTTATTAGCAATAACTTTTAATTCTTTAGTAATATTGCCTCGATGTTCTCGCTTCGACCTTATTCCCTCCAAATCTCGCATTTCGTCCAAAACGGACTTATAGCGTTTGTATTCGAGGAGTCGTTGCACCAGTTCTTCTCTCGGGTCAATTTCGTTACCCTCTTCGTCTACTGGTTTTCGAGGAATCAACAATTTCGCTTTGATACGCATCAATGTGGCGGCAACTAAAATAAATTCACTCGCTAGGTCAATGTTCAAGGCCTCCATTTGTCGAATGTACGCCAAGAAATCATCCGTAATTTTAGCGATTGGAATATTGTAAATATCCAGTTCGTCTCTTTCTATAAAAAAGAGCAATAGGTCAAAAGGACCTTCGAACTGTTCCAGCTTAATCGTGTACGTATTTGTTGCCGCCATATTGTGTGTAGTTGTATTTTCAAGTAAAGGGGTTTCTTGTAAAAACAATTTGCTGTAAGAATGTGGTCGGTGCGCTACACCTTTGAGATATTTGGGTATTTTAAACAAGTTTGATACAAATGTGGTCGCCCCGAATGGGGCTTAGCGTATTAGATGCAGCGCATCGGCTACATTTGTATCTACTTTTTTGACTATTTTTATCCTCAGAGGTGCAGCGCACCGACCACATTTGTGAATTAACTTTTTTACAAGAAACCCCTTTTGTCAAGTATCAATTAGTAACGAGCACTAGGACATCAACAACTTTTTCACTACGCCCGAAATGGTTTTACCATCAGCTTTTCCTCCCAATTGCTTAGAAGCAATCCCCATCACTTTCCCCATATCCTTCATGGAAGAAGCGCCCGTTTGCGTAATAACGCCTTTCAAAAATCCGGTCAACTCCGCTTCGTCCATTTGCTTGGGTAAGTATTTTTCGATAACCGCAATCTCTTCTCTTTCGGTTTGTGCTAAATCATCTCGGCCCTGCTTTTCGTAGATACCCAAAGAGTCTTTACGTTGTTTAACCATCTTTTGTAGCATCTTAATTTCTCCCGCTTCGTCTAGTTCTTTGCCGCTGCCATCGGTCTTAGCTAATAAAATTTGTGCTTTAATGGCCCTGATACTTCTCAGTGCCGCCTTGTCTTTGGCACGCATAGCCGTTTTTAAATCGGTTGCTATTTTTGTTTCTAAACTCATGATAGATATTGTTTTAAGTAACTATTCAGAATAGAGAGCAGAGACCATTCCGATAAATCGGAATTGAGAGAAAAGAGACTTGCAGGGTAGTTAGTAATGACGAAAGGTAGCATTTATCGACGATTGTCAATATGATGCGTCTCTACTCCCTGTTCTCTATTCCCTGTTCTGAATAGTTACGTTTCTAGTTCTTTTTGCGCATTGACTTACCGGCCTCTTTCAATTACTTATTAGCCTCGGTTACCCACCTCGTCAATTGAGCGAAATCTTCCAACGACAATTGTTCGGGGCGTTTGGTCAAAAAAGGATTGGCTAGAAAATCGGGATTTTTAGAAAAAGCCTTCATTGTGTTGCGCAGCATTTTTCGGCGTTGTCCAAACGTTTGCTTCACAATTCGGATGAACAGTTTAGCATCACAATTCAGATGGAAATCGTCTCGACGGGTCAGTCGAATAACCGCAGACTGAACCTTTGGTGGAGGATTAAAGTTCCTTTTGTCCACATCAAAAATCAATTCTCCACTATAATGGGCTTGTATCAAAACGCTGATTACTCCATAGGTTTTGCTTCCCGGTTGCGCAATCACCCGATCGGCCACTTCCTTTTGAAACATCCCTACCATTTCGGGAATTTGCGCTTTATAGTCCAACATTTTGAACAGAATCTGGCTAGAGATATTGTAGGGAAAGTTACCAATCAATCCAAAAGGTTCTCCTTTAAAAAAGAGGTCTAACGGTACTTTTAAAAAGTCTTCTTCAATTATCTGTCCAATTAATTCGGGATAATTTTTTTTCAAATAGAAGACCATGTCCCTATCCGCTTCCACTACCACCAATTCGAAAGGCTGACGCAAAAGGTACTTCGTCAACATTCCTTGCCCTGGCCCTACCTCTAATACTTTCTTGTAGGTGTCGGTCAAACGCAAACTATTCGCAATTCCTTCCGATAAGGCTTCGTTGGTTAAAAAGTGTTGTCCGTACGATTTTTTAGCTTTCAAAAGAACTTTTTAGTCTTAAAATGAAAATGCAAAGATAGGTAAGTAGAATCTAAAATTTGAAACCTCAACGAGAAGTTCCTTGTCTAGAAGAAAGCGATGCTTTGTCAGCATCTCTTTCTTTTTTCACTAACAAAGCAGGAGATGCTGTTAAAGCATCACCTGCTCCTGACAACAAAAGTCCCCCACGAAATGAATCGTAGAGGACTTTTTATTCTACTATAAATAACTAACTTAGTTTAATCGGTGATTTTGGGATGTAGATTATCCAAGACTCACTTAGGCAATCTCAATCGTTCTCGCTGGAACTGGCTTCGCTTCTTCTTTCTTGGGAATAGAAATATTCAAGATACCGTCTTCGTAGTTCGCACCAATTTTGGTAGCATCTACCGTTTCGGGAAGCGTAAACGTTCTTTTGAAAGCAGCGTATCGAAACTCTTTTCGAGTGAACTTTTCGCCTTCTTTTTCCGACTTTTCTTCTTTCTTTTCGGAAGAAATAGTCAATACATTATCGTCAATCTTCACCTCGATTTCATCTTTTTTATAGCCCGGTGCGGCTAATGAAAGATTAAAACCGTCGGCGTCTTCTTTGACATTAACGGCGGGTTGGCTGCCGTTCCAGACACTCAAATTTTCATCTAGGCCTCGAACAAAATCTTCGTTGAATAGGTCATTGACTACTTTCGCAAATGTTGGAAAACCGTGATTTCTTCTTCTTACTAACTGTCTCATTTTTTTAATTTTTATATTGATTAGAAATTATTGCAAGCTGCTTTAACTTCTTTGATTCTTTTCAGCAGACTTGCCAATTTTTTAATTAATTTACACCAAACCTATATCAATGGACGTGCCATGCCATTTTTTAAGCCATTTTTGCCAATTTAGGTGAATCCTAAATGACAATTTGTCGCTTAAAATTATTTTTACTGACTTTTTGACACAAATTGATTTTATATAACTAATTGCTCGTATGAACTATTCGCCTTACTATCATTTACCCTTTCTGCTGTTTTTCTCATTTTCTTTTATTTTTTCCGTCAATGCCCAAGACTTAAGTGGCAGCGTTCTTCTAGAAAAAAGTATTCAATATCATGACCCCGAAGGAAACTGGGAAAATTTTAAAGAGGCGCTACATTTCACCGAAACTCGACCGAATGGAAAAGACCGACAAACGACTATTCATTTGGATAATCGAAAGAATAACTTCCATCTAGACCAAATTCGAGAAGGACAGCGAATTGAGCGAATCGTAGAAAATGGAAAATGTACGCACCGAGTCAATGGGAGTGAAATGATTTCGGCGGACTGGCAGGAAAAATTTAGGCTGAATTGTGACCGAAGCATCAGTATGAAAAACTATTATACTTACCTATGGGGCATGCCGATGAAACT
The DNA here is from genome assembly GCA_039024375.1 of Bacteroidota bacterium. Lineage (GTDB taxonomy): Bacteria > Bacteroidota > Bacteroidia > Chitinophagales > Saprospiraceae > JAFMDF01. The sequence continues at coordinate 6,296 of JBCCQK010000013.1, read as the reverse complement.
TAAAGACCCAGGTACTATTATCGACCCGAATATTACTACGACCGAATTTTTAGGACAATCAGTGCTCTCCATGAAAGTGACTTACGAACCCGAGGTGGGCAAAGATATTTGGTACTTCTATTTTCATCCAACCACTTATGCTTTGGTTGGCTACCGTTTTTATCACGACGAATCGGCTAACGATGGAGAATACATTCCTTTAAAAGAAGAAATAAGTATTCAAGGCATTCGATTTCCGAAGGTGCGCACTTGGTACGTCAATAAAGATGACCGTTTATTAGGGTCAGATATTTTAGAAGGTAGCGGTAAGAAAAAATAAGTGTCTATGAAAAAAGTAATCGGTGACATTGCCCAATTAGTCAATGGTGTTGTTGAGGGAGATGATGCTCTATTTATCACACATCCAGATAAGATTGAGTATGCTAAAAAGGGGGCTATTAGCTTTTTGGCTAATGACAAGTACGAACCCTTCCTATATACTACCGAGGCATCAGCCGTACTCGTCGATAAAAATTTTCAGCCTAAGGAAACACTACAGTCTACTTTAATTAGGGTAGATAATGTGTATGTCGCCTTACAACAACTCTTGACTTGGTTTGAACAAACGAGTCATCCAGAACGAACCATTTCTCCACTAGCCTTTGTTTCAAAAACGGCTAAGATTGGGACTAATACAGCAATTGGCGCATTCAGCTCTATCGAAGAAGCGGCAGAAATCGGTGACAATTGTTTAATTTATACGCAGGTTTTTATCGGGAAAGAGGTAAAAATTGGCCACAACGTTTGCATTTATCCTGGAGTTAAAATCTATCATCATTGCGAAATTGGCGATAATTGCATTTTGCATGCTAATGCGGTTATTGGTAGCGATGGTTTTGGGTTTGCCCCAAAATCAGATGGAACCTTCCAAAAAATTCCGCAGGTAGGAAAAGTGGTAATAGAAGACAATGTGGAAATTGGGGCTAATACGGTGATTGACCGTGCAACAATGGGGGCAACACTCATCAGAAAAGGAACTAAATTGGATAATTTAATCCAAGTAGCCCACAATGTTACGATTGGAGAAAATACAGTGATTGCAGCGCAAGCGGGTGTTGCCGGCAGCACTGAAATTGGTAACCAATGTCAAGTTGGTGGTCAAGCGGGCTTTGTCGGTCATATTCACATTGCAGACGGCACCCGAGTACAAGCACAAAGCGGCGTCACCAAATCCATTAAACAACCGAATAGTAAAATCTACGGCTATCCAGCTATTAACTACCAAGACTATCTGCGCGCCTACGCTTTATTTCGGCGATTACCCGATTTGGAAAAGCGGATTCGTCAATTGGAAAAAAAAGAAAAATAAAAAATGGGAATTTTACACTCCATGCTTGATAATAAAATTACTTTCTCTTTGGAGTTTATCAGTTTTTTACTAATTTTAGTGATGCGAAGTGTGTAGTTTTTTGAGCAAACGAACCCTAATTAAAATGGTAGGAGTTACCACCGTTCCCCTCCATTTGAATCCCAAGCATACTACTCCTACATGAGTTTACAAAGATACATTGACCAGTTACTAGAAGATATTCAAGAAGCCACCGAAAATGTTCCAGAGCCTTGGTCGCCCGCAGACGAAGAGGTGGACGAAGAGTTTGGCCTCTTACCTTGGATGGAAGACCCCGAAAGTGCACCGACCAAATCGCTTGAGGAGTGGACAACACTCAAAAAAGAACAGTTTCCTCCCGAAGATAGATTGACGGATAATCAAGTAAATGTGCTATTGGAAGCCATCAAACATATGCTAGATAGCTATAACTGTTCTGCCGTTTTTCAAATTGAAGTTCCTGCCCGTATTCAATATCGTGTCATTCGTGCCCGCTTTCAGCAGGAAGTGCCCATGTTGAAAGCCAATTATTTCTTTTTTGAATTTTGTGATAAAAAAGACCAGCAAGACCGTTCGGAGTGTATTTTAGGAGAAAAATATTGCCACTGTGCTTTCTTCGAGGCGTTTTTTGATAAGTTTGAAGATGGACAGACCGTAGAAGATACCGAAAATCTTGCCATTGACCCCTACGAAGAGTACATGCTCAAGCGGCGATATGGTGATAATTGGTACAAATATCTCCCTTTGGAAGACTACGAAGAAGACCTAGACTTTGACGACTATTCAGAAGAAGATGATTTCGACGAGGGCTTCGATGAAAATTTTCCCTTTTAGTGTAGTTTAGTGACTAGTAATTAGTTGATTAGTGACTAGTTAAGCAAAGTACTGATTTACAAAACTTTATCCGTAAATAGTGTAAGTGCTCAATGCAGGTCGGGAGACCTGCGGATATTGGTATCAAGTCTGGAGACCATAGCCGTCAGGCTAACAGTTTAGTTCAGCAATCTTTTAGAACAAATTAGGTTAAAAACCTAAAGAATATTGATTTTAAGCTGAAAGCTTAAAATATCGCCCTAAACATAAGTTACTGATAAACAACAACTATTTTCTTAACCTAACGGCTATGGTCTGGAGACTTAATACATCGAACACCGATATTTTAATCCCGCTTTATTGAGCGGGATTGAAATAACTATCTGCTCGTCTCCCGACAAGCAAATAACCAATAGGACTATCCCTCCACCAAAGTACCAATTTGCTCTCCTTTTACAATTCTGCTTAAGTTGCTTCTTTCGTTAATATCAAAAACGATAATAGGCAAATCATTTTCTTGACACATCGTAAAGGCGGTCATATCCATTACGCTGTACCCTGCACTGATAACTTCGGCGAATTTTAATTTGTCAAACTTTTCGGCCGTAGGGTCCTTTTCGGGGTCTGCCGAATAAATGCCATCCACTCTTGTCCCCTTTAAAATGACTTCCGCATTTATTTCGTTAGCCCTTAGTGCTGCTGCCGAATCCGTTGTAAAATAGGGACTTCCCGTTCCCGCAGCAAAAATAACAACTCGTCCTTTCTCTAAGTGTCGAATGGCTCGACGGCGAATATACGGCTCGGCAATTTTTTCCATTTTAATGGCCGTAACTAATCGGGTGAAAACGCCTTGCTGCTCTAGGGCACTTTGCAAAGCCATCCCATTGATAACGGTAGCCATCATCCCCATGTAGTCTCCTTGTACGCGCTCGATACCAGACGACTCTGCTTGTAATCCTCGAAAAATATTGCCCCCGCCAATGACGACTGCCACCTCTACACCTACAGCTCTAATTTCTTTAATCAACGTAGCATAATGGGTTAACATATCGGCAGAAATTCCGAATTGCTGACCGCCCATCAAAGATTCACCGCTCAATTTTAATAGGACCCGTTTGTATTTTAGCGACATAGTGAGAATTTTTGGTTATAAAGAAGAAAGGTAGTGTAGTGATTAGTTGATTAGTGAGTAGTTGGGCAAAGTACTGATTTCCAAACCCTTGCTATCATTGAAAACTATCCACTATTTACAAATTAAACCAACAGTAGGGGAAGGCGCCGTAAACTTATAAAAAATGTCAAAAAAAAAGCGAATCATTCGAAAGAATAATTCGCTTTTTTGATGGGTTAATTTATCCAAGCTCGACGTGCTTGAAATCTGTAACCGTTAAGTCTTTATGAATACCTTTCAGGTATTGACTAATACTTTTCTTATTTTCCTTTACGTAGGCTTGATTCAACAAGGTTCTTTCCTTGTAGAACTTGTTCAATCGACCCATTGCGATTTTGTCTAAGATAGCTTCGGGCTTTCCTTCTTGGCGAGCTTGCTCTTTTCCGATTTCGATTTCTTTCTCAACGGTAGTAGCATCTACACCATCCTTATCCAATGCGATGGGTCGCATAGCCGCTACTTGCATCGCAACGTTTTTTCCAGGCTCAATGTAATCTGGACCTTCTACGTTCAAGGCAACGATAACACCGGCTCGGTACCCCATGTGGATATAAGGAATAACTTGACCTTCTCCCGCTGCGGTTTCAATCTTTTCGTACTTACTAACTTCTACTTTCTCGCCAATAACACCGATTTGTTCGACCAATTTCTCGGCAACAGACGTACTACCTTCGTAAGGTAATGCCAACAAATCTTCCAAAGAATTAGGTAACTTTTTAAGTGCTAGTTCTGCGATAGAGTTAGCTAATGCGATGAAGCTATCTCCTTTTGCTACAAAATCCGTTTCACAGCCTAATCTTACGATAACACCGTTGTTTCTATTATGAGAAGTCAAAGCGATAACTACCCCTTCCTTCGCATCTCTATCCGCTCGCTTACCAGCCATTTTCTGGCCTTTCTTTCGTAGTAGTTCAATTGCTTTATCCGTGTCACCTTCCGCCTCAGTCAACGCCTTTTTACAATCCATCATCCCTGCTCCCGTAAGGTCACGCAGCTTTTTAACATCTTTAGCAGAAATTTTTACCGCCATTTTAGATTAATTTGATTATTAGTGAAGTATAAATTCAATGAACAGTTTTCAGTTAACAATTATCAATAATAGAGGGAATGTAACGGCTTTAATTAGCCTGTAATACCTAACACCACTCTTACCAATAAAATGTTAGCCGTTTACTGCACATTGATAATTGATGTACAAATTGAGCCATTATGCCGCCGCTTGTTCTGCTTTTTTACCAGACTTGGCACCGCCTCTTTCGTTCAAACCTTCTTGGATACATCCAACGATATAATCCGTGATAATTTTGACGGACTTCGAAGCATCGTCATTCGCTGGAATAGAGAAATCTACCTGATTAGGGTCAGAGTTCGTATCAACAATACCGAAGGTCTTTAAACCTAATTTGTGAGATTCCTTTACGGCAATGTGTTCGTGCTGGATATCAATGATAAATAGCGCAGAGGGTAGTCGATTCAAATTTGCGATACCACCCAACACTTTTTCCATTTTGTCCCGTTCTCTAGTTAATGTTAAACGTTCTTTCTTCGTTACGCTCAACTTGTCGTCCGCCAACATGGTATTAATGCTCTGCATTTTCTTGACGGACTTTCTGATGGTAGAAAAGTTCGTCATCATTCCTCCTAACCACCGGTCAGTTACGAAAGGCATATTCACGCTTTTAGCCGCTTCGGCAACAATACCTCTAGCCTGCTTTTTAGTCGCTACGAACATGATTTTCTTACCCGCTTTGGCCATGGCTTTAGCAGCTTTTCCTGCATCCTCTAGCGCCTCAATTGTTCGATTGATATCGATGATGTGAATACCTTTTCTTTCCATGAAGATGTAAGGAAGCATCTTCGGATTCCACTTACGCTTTAAGTGACCGAAGTGTACACCTGCGTCCAAAAGTTCCTTATAAGTTGGAGTCTTCATATTTTAAATTGTTAGATTGTTTTATGGTTGTATTGTTTTATTGCCAACTTTCTCTCATGTTCGAACCACAATAGCAATAAAACAATAAAACAATTTTGTAATAAAATTAACGCTTGGAGAACTGGAAGCTCTTTCTTGCCTTTGGCTTACCGTACTTCTTACGTTCTACTACTCTAGCGTCTCGAGTCAAATATTTCTTAGATTTCAAAGGAGAACGGAACTCTTCGTTCAATTTAACCAAAGCTCTCGATACGGCCATTCTAACCGCTTCTGCTTGTCCTTTGAAGCCTCCACCTTTTACGTTGACTTTTAGGTCGTAGATGTTTTCTGCCTCAACCGTTCGGAAAGGCTCAACTACTTTATCTTGGATATGTATTTGGGGAAAGTATTCTTTTAAACCTTTGCCATTAATGACAATTTTTCCTTCTCCCTTCGTCAAATAGACACGGGCGACAGATGCTTTTCTTCTCCCAATAGCATTTATCATTTCCATATTAAGAATTTTAAATGTATTTTTTTGTGTTATCAGCAGTTTACCTATTCCAACTACTGCCTAACGAATAATTCAATTATGCCAATTCGGATGGCTTTTGTGCTTGGTGTGGATGTTCGCTTCCAGCGTACACAAATAACTTTCGAAACATGGCTCTACCTAATTTATTCTTAGGTAACATTCCTTTTACCGCTTTTTCGATAATGAATGTTGGCTTTTTAGCGGCCATTTCTTCGGCGGTTGCCGTCTTTTGACCTCCCGGGTAACCAGAGAAAGTAATGTATTCTTTTTGCGCCATCTTCATGCCCGTAAAGCGAACTTTATCGGCATTGATAACGATGACGTTATCTCCCGTATCGACGTGTGGTGTGTAGGAAGGCTTGTGTTTTCCTTTTAAAACGTGTGCAATTCTAGTCGCCAAGCGTCCAACTACTTCGCCTTCGGCATCAACGACGAACCATTTTCGCTCCACCGTTTCTTTTTTAGCCGACTGCGTTTTATAACTTAATGTATTCACGCT
>JBCCQK010000012.1:0-41102 GCA_039024375.1 Bacteroidota bacterium | reverse complement strand
TAAAACAGATGGTTCTTTACTTAAAACTTCTACCCTTGAAGTACCACAGGAACAAGAAATATTAGAATTTGCAACGATGTCAAAGAACTAAAACACAACTTTATGACTATTTTGAAAAAACAACTTGCTGTCGAAAGACAGGGAAGTTACCCCGTGATAGTGGCACTTATTACCCTGTAACTTCCCGTTACGGGGTAATTTTAGGGCTACCCTATTTTAGTCGCACACTACCTATTTTTGGAACAACTATTTTAAATTGAAGTCGTTTTTTTAATAAGTAATTCAAGTTTCGGCTAATGGTCAGAAAGCGATGCTTTATCAGCCTCTCTTTCTTCCGTGCTCATGAAAAGCAGTAGATACTGGCAAAGTATCGCCTGCTTAGGAAGCATAGATTATAGTCCACAACTAGGTTAAATACCTAACTACACCATCCACCATGACCAAACTATTCCAAGAAGTTCGATTTTTGCTCTATTGTCTGTTGGCTTTTCTATTTGTGATAGCAAGTTGTACGGATAAAGAAAACCTCAGCCCTGCTGAAACGGAAGACTTATCCCTTCAGTTCGACAGCTTCGTTTTTGAACAAAAAAATAATCCACAACTTACGGCGGATGTTGTTTTTGATATTCAGGATGGTCAATTGAACGGGAGTCTGAAGCACTATTTCTATGAAGCTACCCCAACCTTTACGACCAATGCCCAATCGGTCAGCATCAACGAAGTGCCGCAAATTAGCGGAAATACGGAAGTAGATTTTAGTAAAAAAGTCATTTACACCTTAACTTCTGCTTCGGGGACAACGAGGAGCTACACGGTACAAATTTCGTGGGACAATGCACTAGTCAATTTCAACATTACCACGAACGGTCGAGTGCCCGTGAACTCCAAAACGGAATACGTAGCGGCACAAATTGAAATCGACGGCCAGCAGCAATTTGACGACTTTGTGAGTACGGGGCAGATTCGAGGGCGGGGAAATACGACTTGGACTTTTCCTAAAAAGCCGTTCAAAATTAAGCTAGACGATGAAGAGGAAATCCTCGGGTTGGCCGCCGAAAGAGACTGGGTGCTGTTAGCCAATTATCTGGATGGAACGCATATGATGAATGCCGTGGGGATGAAAACGGCGCAGTTGTTGGGCACGCCTTTTTCGAATACGGTCATTCCCGTAGAGGTCACTTTGAACGATGACTATTTGGGGCTGTACATGCTGACCGAACAAATAGAAGTGAAGAAAAATCGGGTAGATGTAGGCAAAGACGGGATTCTGCTCAATTTAGATACCAATTTTGATGAATCTTTTCAGTTTGCTTCCGCCAAATACCGTTTGCCCGTAACCATCAAATTCCCCAAAGAACCCAGCCGAGAACGGGTCAACGAGATTAAACAAACTTGGCAGGACTTCGAAGACTTGGTGGCTGCTGCCGATTTCCCCAATAATGATTATTTAGAACATATTGATGCTAATTCTATAGCGAACTATTTTATTACGTATATGCTGACGGGGAACGAAGAAATCAATCACCCGAAAAGTACCTATCTGTTTAAAACCGAAGATGGAAAATTCCATTTGGGCCCCGTGTGGGACTTCGATTGGGGATTCGCCTACGAAGGGTCATTGCAACATTTTAGTAGCTTTGACCGCCCATTGTTTTGGACACCCCCGAGAATTGGCACCACCTTCTTTTCTCGATTTTTAGAAGACCCCGAAATCAGACGCCTAATTAAAGAAAATTGGGCCACTTTTGAGGCAAATGATTTGCTCGAATTACTGCGCTACATCGACGACTACGCCTTTATTATCCGAGCGGCACGGGCGAGAGATTGGAAGGAATGGCAACGGGGCAACGGGAATTTCGACGTGGAAGTAGTGTCGCTAAAAAATTGGATAAGCAATCGGGGGCGGTGGATGCAAAGAGAGATTAGTGCGCTCTAAAAAGTACCCTCGCCAAAAATGAATTGACGAGGGCATACGCAAATAATACGTTAGAAATCTATTCTAATACTATTCTCTTAGTGACCCGTTGGTGTTCGGCGTCGATTTGTATCAAATACATTCCGCCCGAGTAGGCGCTGATGTCTAGTTCGATTTGGTCAGAGCTCCCACGGCCTTTTCCTTCGAACGTCTCCACTAATTTTCCAGAAATATCGAATACTTTGATGGATTGTATGGCTTCTTCGAAAGGAAAGTCCACGAAAACGGTTCCTCGACTTGGGTTCGGATATACTTTAACCGCAGTTTGGTAAGCATCCTTGGCGTCACCGACACCGATACGCTGCGTGACACAGTCCGCTGGATTGGTTTTACAGGGGTCAGTAGTAAGGTTGTCGCTACAATTCCAACTATCTATTTTTCCATTACTGTAAAAATTCAAGCAGTTGAATCCTATACTGCTGGTGCACCAAACGGAACCGTCTGGATTGTAGAGTATTGAACTTTCGGGCTTAATGACATATACGAATTTGTTGGAACCTCCCTCGTGAATTTCTATGGAAGTACCGTCGCAGTCATCAAAATCGACCTTTTCGGACAGCCAAGTGTAATCGCTGAGAAAAGTAGGCTTTGACGTTTCTCCCGTACTATTTATCGTAGGATTAGTCGTATTGCAACCATCCCATACCAGTTCGCGAATGCCCGTATTTGCGAAAGGTCCAGTTGGTACTGGAATTACGCCTCGGATTCTTCCATCGCAGTCGATAATTGTTCCCGTTCCTTTAGTGCAACAAGCAAAGGCCGTATAGACGAAGTACCCTTTAATGCTGCCGTTGTCGAAGCAGAAGATTTTGACACCACATTCGCAGACGTTTCTGTAAATATCGATGAGATTGTTTAAAGTGGCATCGCCGTTCGTACAACATTTACCGTTAGTGGAAGGGCCGCAAACTCGAATGCAGCAAATGCGGTAACAATCGCAAATGGGGTCGTAGTAAGTCACGCTGTAATATTTGCAAACGTCTGGCTCGGGAACAGGAATGGTAATTTGCGCACTGCTCGTACTCAACACATTACCCGTTTCATCGTCCACCCACTTTTGAATATTGGTACTGCTAACGCCGTTAATGAATAGCTGAAAATTATTACCAATTGGGGTAGCCACAATGTCCTCGCAGTTGAAGGGATTATTGATGTAAATCCAGCGACAACAAACTCGCTTACAATTATTGCTATCAAAATAAGTGTAGCAGATGAGATAGCGCCCTTCGGAGGGGAAGGTATAGTTTCTAGTTCGACCCGACCCAAGATTGGCTACAGAACCAGTGGGTGTTCTCGCTTCCCAAGTTCCATTATTAGGTAAGTTGGTGGCAGCATTCAAACGATAAGACAGACCACCCGCCGAACGATTATAGCTGTAATCAATAAAGTCGCAACTGGGGAAATTGCCCCCTTCTGATAAAGTGGGAACGGTTGGACAATTACTTCCGCAGACTTTGATACAGCAAATTCGATAGCAGTCACAAATCGGGTCGTAATACGTCACGCTGTAATAGCGACATCGGCCCGATGGTGGTATTGGGACGGTAATTTGGCTACTATTCGTATTGATAACGTTGCCGTTTTCATCGTCCACACACCGTAGAATATCTGAACTGTTTACGCCTGGAATATTTAGTCGATAATTACTCCCGATAGGCGTCGCTACGATGTCGCTACATTGGTAGGGGTCTCGAATATAAATCCATCGGCAACAGAGTAAATCGCAGCCATTACTGTCCTGGTATTTGTAACAAATCAAGTAGCGCCCTTCGGAGGGAAACCGATACGTAATCGTGCGTCCCGTTCCTAAGTTAACGACGGTTCCGTTAGCGTTTTTGCTCTGCCACGTTCCGTTGCTGGGCAAGCTATTGGGAACGGTAAATTGGTAGGAAAGTCCGCCGTTAGAACGTTTATACAAATAGTTAATCTTGTTGCAATCGGGACGAGGAACGTCGGCGGTGATGTTAGCGTTCGGGGTGTCGCAGATGTCTCCGCACACTTCAATGCAACAAATTCGGTAACAGCCCAAAGAGCGGTCGAAGTACTTCACGCAATATCTTCGGCACTGGCCGCGCTCGGGGACAGGTACCGTGTATTGGTTGGTTCTACTGCGCAGACAATTGGTGTTTTCGGCAAAAGACCAACACGCTACGTCGCTGCTACTGACGCTCGATAGGGACAGGATGTAGTTATTACCTTGCTTGTTTTTGTTAAGTGCATTGCAGGTGTAGGGGTTGTCAATATAAATGGTCTTGCAGCATCTTCTATCACAGCCATTACTGTCTTTGTAGCGGTAACAAATAATGTACTTGCCTGTCCTTGAAAAAGTGAACGTACGGCTACGACCACTGCCTAGGTTCAGCACTGACTCGTTTTGACTGGCCGTCCAGCTACCGTTGGCTGGAAGGGAATTGGGAACACTAAACTCGTAGGTTAGGGTACCAGTTGTTCCTTTGTAGTTGTAGTCAATTTGGTTGCAATCACTCGTAAGCGTAGGTACGCCTTCACACGGATTAACGACTGCACATTGCGCCCTAAGTGTGTAAGGACCATTATCACTTGGATTAGGGCCGTCAATAACAATAACGTAGCTACTGCTCCACGCAATGGTTACACTTTCGTTGCCCGTCGGTCCCGAAGCCCCATCAGCACTTACACAGACCCCTCCCTTGGCGTCGATACAACGATAGATAAACATATCCAAATCCGTATTGGCGTTTAGGTTTAGTGTAACCGTTTGCCCTTCGTTGACGCCTGAAAGGCGGTAAACTACATCCCCGCCCGTAAATGGATTATTGGCTCTGAAGGTTGCGCTTGGATTATTAAAGCAGCCACTTCCCGTGTAGCTGTCTAAAAGGAGGTCATTTGACTCATTTCTGGTATTACCACTGACCGTATTGTTGCAGGTAATCGTTCTAGTACTGACGTTACAAGGATTTGACGTGGGGTTTTTCTCCTTGCAGGTAGCGGTCACTTCTATGGTATAGTCCGTATTTTGGTTACCGTCGTATCCATCAACAATGATTCGGTAAGAACTTCGCCAACTGGGAAATGATAATCGCTCCGCTTTTCCGCCCGATTCGAGGCTGGAAGCAATACAGGTGCTGCCGTCCATTACAAATAAGTCAATGTCTCGATTGTTGGACCGCGCTAATATTCTGATAGTGACAGCTTTAGTAAAATCGAATCGGTCACCCAAGGAATAAATGTCATCTCGACCAGTAAAGCGATTGTTATTGTAAACATTAGTGGAGATGCAGTTCCGGTAATTGTCGCGATTGAAGTTATTACCTCCGTCCCTAGTAGTTGCTCGTAATTGTACCGTACATTCGTCTGGTACAACCACACTGGCGCTGGTATCTTGATAAGTTATTACAGTTTGCGAAAAAGAGACTTGATAACAGCATAATGCTAAATAAAAGAATAGATAAAAACGCTTCATTTGTTCATAATTTTAATGGTTGAAAAAAGGCATAAAAAGGCTGGCTACCGATGGACACTATCCAAAGTCAAAAGCAACTTGCTAAGATGAATGGTAAGTAAATTACGGAAATAGCGGTTGCTTCTGAGCTATTGGTAGCTCAACGAGTAGGTACCTTTTCTTGAAGAAAAAGTAAATTTTTTGTGTCGTATTGACTGTTTGCTAGCGTAGTGTGATAGGACTAATCCGTTGAATAAGCGCGGCTAGGTGAGATAAAAAGTTTGGAAAGCCTGTTTAGGGTAATTACCTAACTTAAAAATAGGCAAAACTAGACAGGGAATTTGTGGAGATTGTATCAAAGGATAGATTTAGTTCATAATCGGTTGATTTGGTTTGTAGTTGGTTTCCGTTAAGGTCAACTAATTGGTGGCTACTATTTTTCGGGGAATAGTACTACATTTATAGTTTGAAGAAAAAATTGTAATTGTTGAGTAAAAGACAGAGGTTAGACCATTTCATTGTCAGCCACACGGTCCATACTGGGGAAGTCAGATTTATGAAGTTGACAATATTCTATTGAATTGTATTTGTAATTTGACAACAAAGTGGCCTGTTCTCTGAATCGTTGAAAAAAATTAAATAAAGATAAAATGTACTTTAAGAAGCAGAATAGGTATATCATTTCGAAATATGTCATTCTTTTGATTTTTATGCAAGTAATGACTACCTCATTTAGTCAAATAAAATTTACGGACATCACCGCCGAAGCGGGTATCGACCACCAATTTGCCGTCAAAGAAGGCTTTCTTGGGGGAGGTATTTGTGTGTTTGATTGTAACAACGATGGCTTTCAAGACCTGTATCTAACGGGAGGGATGCAGCCCGACCGACTCTATTTGAATAAACAAGATGGAACGTTCCAAGATATTTTAGTGGGGTCAGGTTTGGAACTAACGAAAGATCTTGTCACACAGGGGGTAGCGGGCGCCGACGTCAATCGGGACGGCTGGATAGATTTATTCGTTACGACCAATACGACGATGGATAGCACGCAGGTGATTCCAAGGGCGATTAACCTCTTTTTTTTAAATAATGGCGATAATACTTTTCGAGACGCTACAACCGAATATGGACTCGACCAGATGAACTCTTTCAGCACGGGCGTTAGTTTTGGGGATTTTAATGCGGACGGTTTTCCCGATGCCTACGTGGGTAATTATTTTCACGAATACACGGGACCGTTGGATGAAATTAATGACGCTACGATGGTTAATGCTAACAATACAGCGAGAGGCTATTTACTGCTTAATAAAAAAGGCAAAGCCTTCGAAAATGTGTACGAAGCCTACGAGTTGAATCATCGAGGCTTTGGCTTCGGCGGCCTATTTACGGATTTCGATAACGATGGGGACCAAGACTTGTTCGTTAACCACGACTTTGGCTACAAGGCAAAACCAAATCGGCTGTTAGAAAATCTTTTTCCACAAAAAAAATTCAAATACGTCGAGAAAGAATTGGACATGGATTTGCGGATTAACGCCATGGCTTCGGCAGTAGGAGACTACGATAATAATGGACTGTTGGACTACTTTGTGACCAACATTCGGTTTAACCATTTTATGGTTAATCAAGGTGTCGGTCAACCGTTTATCAATCAATCCAAAGCCTTGGGGACGCAACTATTCAAAATAGGGTGGGGGGCTAACTTTGCCGACTTTGACCATGACGGGGACTTAGATTTATTCGTGGCCAACGGCGATTTGAATCCTAACTGTACACCAATGGATAATTTTTATTACGAAAACAACAACAATAAATTCGAACAAGTTGCCTACAAAGTGGGCTTGAACCATTACGGATTAGGGCGTGGTTCGGTGGTCTTTGACGTAGAAAACGACGGAGACCTAGACCTATTGGTAGTGAATCAAAAGCCCGTTTTGGCGTATCCCGTTCCTTCCCGAACTATTTTATATCGCAACGAAAGGACGGATGGAAACTGGCTGAAAGTTAAATTAATGGGTAAAGAATCCGAGGCGAACGGTATTGGTTCCAGAGTTAAAATAGTTGTTGGAGACCAGCAAATGATTCGAGAAATCGACGGTGGTGGGTCGAGTCATTTGTCGCAAAACTCGACGGTGGCGCATTTTGGAATTGGTCCAGCTACACAGGTAGATTCGGTGATGGTAACTTGGACAGGTGGAAAAGAACAAATCTTGTTGAACCAGCCCGTTAACCAAATATTAAAAATTGAGGAAACTCCCGACAAAAGTGGCAATACGGTATGGTACGCCTTGGGGTGCTTTGGCATGGTTGCTTTAATTTTACTAACTTTAAAATGGAGGTCGTGAAGTAATTTTTTTTGTAGATGTGTGACTTTGTAGAAAAAGGCTCGTCAAAAAGCCGACTATCTTGCACGATACTACCTCTCGTAATGCTATCGCTATTCTCCTCCCACCCAATTTTCCTAGTTATTTAGTCTAATCGTTCGATGAAAAAAATAAGTAGTCTTTTATTAATTGACGATAATTACGCTATCAACCGCCTGAACGAATTAATCGTTGCCGAATTGAATGCGGCTGATGCAGTGCATATTGCTAAAAACGGGCAAGAAGCATTGCAATTGATTGAGCAGCAAAAAATTTGTCCCGATTTAATCGTGACAGATATTAACATGCCCGTAATGGACGGGGTGGACTTTGTGGAACGATATAGCCAGTTGACGGTCGGGGAAAAACCTGCGGCTGTCGTCGTTTCTTCGGCTAGCAATTCCGTAAAGGAATTAGAGAAAATGGCTAGTTATGACTTTGTGAAGGAACAACTCGAAAAACCGATTTCTTTTGAGACTTGGCAGCGACTGCAGCGGGTTTATGGAAACTAGTGTAGTGATTTGTAATTAGTTGACTAGTGACTAGTTGGCTAATGACCGAACAAACAAAGTGCTGATTTTTACAACTTTGTTCTCTTACAAATCATCCATGGACGCTACTTTAAACTTAAAGTGTTTACCTCCATTATTTTCTCCTACTGTCACTGCTTACTGCTACTGCCTACTTCCAAAATGGAACTTTTACCCACCGATTTTGTTGGAAGAACCATGAATTTAACCATTTCTGGATTTTCCACTGCCCTTTTTTCCACTTGGTATTTCATTGATGAATTAGGATTGCTATTCGATGTGGGCGATGGGGTTTCAGCGCATCTACTACAAAAGGCTCGTAAGATAAAACACGTTTTTGTGTCTCACGCCGACCGAGACCACGTTTCGGGGTTATTGCAGTTCAACCAATTGAATGCTAGAGAGGGCTTTCCCATTATCTATTACCCAAAAAATAGCGGCTCATTTCCTGCGATGGCGGATTTTTCGGCTCAATTTGACCCACACGCTTCGGGGACAGTTTGGCGCCCCATAGCTTACGATGAAATTATTTTCTTACAAAAAGATTTATCGGTTCAAGCGATTCGAAACGAGCATCTGCCTTTTCCACCGAATATCGTAAAAAGTATGAGTTTTCACGTTCGGCGGCACAAGCGAAAATTGAAGAAAGAATTTCATGGTTTGCAAGGTTCAGAAATTGCTAAACTAAGAACTGAAAGAGGGGATGATTTTGTAACGCACGAGGTGGTTGAAAATATACTGTCGTATTCTGGAGATACGCCCGTAGTTTACGATGGTCGCTTCGAAAATACCCATACGCTGATTCACGAAGCGACCTTCCTAAGAATTGACGAAACGGTGATTGATAAAGACCGCGCCAATAAGCATAGTACGCTCGAAGGCGTACTGCGGATGGTGAAAGAAACGAAGGTGCAGCGATTGGTTTTGGGGCATTTTTCCTGCCGTTACTCGATAGAAGAAATTGATGCAGAGATTCGCTGTTTGGTGAAATCATTGGGTATCACAATCCCCGTTTACCGGGTTCCACCAGGTGTTTGTGTGAGGGATATTATTTCAATACCCCCAATATGCTAAGATAATACCGTCAACAAGGAGCAAATATTTTTGAAAACTCGATATCTGTCATTTATCATTAATTAATAAATATGTACACCGTTAAAATCAGAAACTCCATTATGATTGCCCATTCGTTGCCCCATCCGTTTTTCGGTCCTGCCCAAAATATGCACGGAGCAACTTATGTAGTTGACATAGAATTTTGCGCCAAACAATTAGACGAGCATAATGTAGTCATTGATATTGGAAAAGCGCACGACATAGCCAAAGAAGTGCTGAAACCGCTTTCTTACCAAAACTTAGATGAACTGGAACAATTTGAAGGAAAATTGACGACGACCGAGTTCATGGCTAAACACATTTACGACGAAGTAGAAGCTAAGACGGCCGCATTTTTTGAGGGTTTTATCAAGGTCACTTTGGGAGAAACCCATGACGCTTGGGCAAGTTATAGTGGAAAGTAATAGGAAGTTGTGTTTGAAGTACGTAAATTTATCTGTTTTACTCAGAGTTAGCAGAGTCCGCAGAGGTCTAACAATTAGGGTTTAATCTCTGCGAGCTTTGCGCTCTCTGCGTGCTACATTTACAGATTTAATCCACTGTCGTAAAAGAAGAACTAAGTGTTTGTCCCCAATCCAAGGGCAATTGAAGGGCCCTTTTTAATGCTAATTTAAGCTGTGATTCTCTCTATTGCCTTTCATTGTCCACGAATTGGAGCACCTAGTTCTTTATTATTTTGTGATTTAAACCAGTACCTTCTCTAGCTCAACAGTAAAATGTCGTAGAATAGGCGCTTGTTTCTTGATTTGAAATCCAGCCTTGATGGACGACCTGCGTTCCATAACGTTCCCTAGAGTGGCAGCTACGTAATCCATGTGACTTTTAGAATAAACACGTCGAGGAATCGCTAAGCGTAGTAGTTCCATCTTAGACAGTCGGTCTTTACCCGTAATGGGGTCTCTATCGGCCAATAGAGTGCCAATTTCTACTCCTCGAACACCTCCCTCCACATAAACTTCTACACCTAAGACTTGTGCGGGATATTTAGACGAAGGTAAGTGGGGGAGCATTCTTTTGGCATCGACGTAAAGTGCATGTCCTCCTACGGGCTCTTGAATTGGGATTTGATATGCCTTTAGTTGCTGAGCGAGGTACTGTACTTGTTTAACTCTATCGTCTAAGTATTCGAACTGAATCCCTTCTTTTAGACCAACAGCCAATGCGCCCATAGCACGACCGCTTAGCCCTCCATACGTTAGAAAGCCTTCGTAAATAATCGTGAAATTGCCTAATTGCTCGTATAATTTTGCATCATTCAGGGCAATGAAACCGCCAATATTAACCAAGCCATCCTTTTTGCTACTCATCCAAACGACCTCAACATCTTTGAACATTTCTTTCACTATCTCGGCAATCGTCCAACCTTTATATTCGGACTCTCTAGTTTTTATGAAATAAGCGTTTTCGGCGTAGCGGGCAATGTCCATGTAAACGGGAATATCGTACTTTTTGGCTAATTGACAGGTCTCTTTAATATTCGCTAAGGACACGGGTTGTCCACCAACGGTATTACAAGTCACCGTAATGTTAATAAAAGGAATTCGAGCCTTACCATACTTTTGTAGTACCGTTTCTAACTTTTCATTGTCAATGTTCCCTTTAAAGGGATGAACCGCTTGGGTATCAAAAGCGGCTGAGATGGTGCAGTCCAGTGCAGTTGCTTTTCTGAATTCGATGTGCCCTTTGGTCGTATCAAAATGAGCATTGCCCGGTATAATGTCCCCTTCTTTGACTACGGTGGAGAATAAGATGTTTTCGGCGGCTCGTCCTTGATGAGTTGGTGCTAAATAGTCAAACCCCATAATCTCTTTAACGGATTTTTTTAGTTTGAAATAGGACTCCGAGCCCGCATAGCTTTCGTCTCCCAACATAATTTCTGCCCACTGTTGTTCACTCATCGCTCCTGTTCCCGAATCCGTCATCAAATCGACGGTAACCCAATCGCTATGGAGATTAAATAGATTGTAATGAACTTCTTTGATTTTTTGAGCGCGTTCTGCTCTTGTTCTAAAATAAACGGGTTCGACTACTTTGGTCTTAAATGGTGGAATATGAGGTAAGTGCATAATTGAATTAATTTTGATTAGATTTCTGGCTCTCTTTCAACTTCAATTCATTGCTGTGGCAACAAGAGATTGCTACGAAAATCGGTTCTGCGGCAATTTTTGCCTACTCGAAAATCACGCACAGACCCACACGAGCAGGCTGTGTCCGACCATACGGTAGCGTACGCTCATGGAAAAGGATTGAGCTTTTGCAAAATTCGCCAGAGAACCCCAAATCTTAACTAACCATACGTATAGCAATAGTTCGTAAAACCAATGAAGCTCATTGAAAAAGAAAACCAGACAATAAATGATAAAAAAGAAATACTAAGGCACACTAGAGTCGTATGCTAGAAGGAAAGCTAGTTAGAAAATGAATCTCGTTGCTTAATAAAGCGAAAAATAAGGTACTTCATAGGTCAAAAATAATTCTTTTTGGGGATAAAAACAACGGATTCCGCATTCACTTCGTCCTTTTCCCATTTCACTTCAACCGAGTGGAATCTATCCTATTTTTGCTCTTATATTTGTTTCATCAAAATGATTGTAAAGATTGCATGAGCTGACCAACACGGTCTGGTGAAGAAACATAAAAAAGGAGGCGTGAAAAAGTTCAGCGTTCTTTTTGAAAAGAAACTTCAGAAACCCTCAGAGACGACGAAAAAATAAGTTCGTCGATTTTTAAATGGATACTTTTTTTAATGGGTTTCAAACCTATGAAAAAAAGATTCAATTAAAAATCTAACGGACTAACTTATCTTTTCGTCAATACTTAGGTATTCAAAATAAAGAAACTGTTTCTTTTCCAGACCGTTGTTTTTAATTCGATTAGCGGACGAAGATTTTGATGATTTGACATCGTGGGAAAACTACAACACAAAAGAATAAAATCCAATTTGGAGCGTCTAAACAAGGGACACCACTTACAATAGTTGTCCTGTCTAACAGAGGAACAAATTTTTAATTATAATCCAATTACATTTTAAAATTTTAAAACACCGATGAACAGTATCACTTTTCAATCTCAATTAGCACAAGTTGGCGAAAACTTAAACCAAGTCCTTAGAAGAGAAGGTAAAACCTTTGTCGATGAAATGAACTTGAACGCCAAAATTAAGCGAACGTATCCAAAAGAAGGATAATTTTATCCGAAAAGAACTAATGCGAATCCCTTTAAAACTGTAAACAATGTTTAGCACCGATAGCGATAATTCCCGTTGTCGCTCATCGGTGCCAAATAAAATAGCTTTGGCCGTAGTAGAGGATTCAAAAAAGAGACAACCAAAACTCAATACAGACTAAGTCGGAGATAGAACTGCTATTTCCGCTAGTCGTATTGACTTATCCAGATTAACCAACTGAAACGAAAGTTGTATATCATTAAATTCCTGGGCAAAAGTAGTCTTTATTGCATCGCAGTCAACTACCAACGGGGTTCATCCCCGTTGGAGTTTTTTATTTTGAGCGTTTGGCAAAGGACTAAAAATTATATAGCTGTTTTCTCTGGAAATCAGCGTATAAGCCGCAAGAAATTTCGTATTTCTTGCGGCTTTTCTCGTTGTACTTGTTCCTACCGCTTAGCCTTTTAACCCCTCAACCTTTCCACCTCCCTAAACAGTCATTCCTACATCATATTTCCCCTTGTCACTTACGGGTTTATACTTTCTCAACTATCTTTGTAGTTCAAACTAGCAGCCATGTTTTTGGTGAGAAAAAGGATTGTTGAGGAGAAAATAGGCTGTCAATTGTCAAATTATAACAACATTATAGATATAATATGGAATACGTAGGCGAGCATTTATTACCAGGGCAAATTGGCCGATTGGCCATCGTCTTAGGTTTTGTGGCGAGTATCCTAGCTTCGGTGGCTTACTTTTTTGCCACCCAAAGGCGAGAACAAGCAGAGGAAGCGAGCAATTGGCGGAAGATTGGCCAGTGGGCGTTTGTGGTCCACGGGATTAGCTTTTTCACCGTGATAGGGATTTTATTCTACATTATGATAAATCACTATTACGAATACCAGTACGTACAGCAGCACGTGTCCGACGATTTGCCTTTTCGATATATTTTCTCTGCTTTTTGGCAAGCACAAGAAGGAAGTTTTTTACTATGGATGTTTTGGCACATTGTTCTTGGTTTTATTTTGATTAGAAAAGCTAGAGAGTGGGAGGCGCCTGTACTAAGTGTATTGTCTTTAGTGCAAATGTTCATTGGTACTATGCTGCTGGGTACTTATATTTATATAGGCGATGCGGAATATAAAATTGGTAGCAACCCATTGATGTTATTGCGAGATATGGTGGATGCACCCGTATTTTCTAATTCTGAGTACGTGGAGCTGTTGGAAGGGTCAGGTATGAATCCATTGCTACAAAACTATTGGATGACGATTCATCCGCCGACCCTATTCTTGGGCTTTGCCTCTACCGTCGTGCCGTTCTGTTATGCCATTGCCGGCTTATGGATGAACGAGCATAAAAAGTGGTTGAAAGCCGTTACGCCTTGGGCCTTGTTTTGTGGATTTATCCTCGGAACGGGTATCCTAATGGGTAGTGCTTGGGCCTACGAAGCCTTGACTTTTGGCGGCTATTGGGCGTGGGACCCCGTTGAAAATATGTCCTTAGTCCCTTGGATAATTTTAGTGGCAGGAATTCATACGAATTTAGTGGCGCGCAGTACGGGCTATTCTATCAAGAGTACTTACTTATTCTATTTATTATCTTTTCCACTAATCCTGTATTCTACTTTTCTCACTCGGAGTGGTATTCTCGGCGATACCTCCGCCCACGCCTTTACGGAAATGGGATTAGAGTGGCAACTGGTTGGTTTTTTGATGACCTTTTTGCTGTTGGGGCTAGTTTTGTATGCTGCTAAGGCGAAAGCAATTCCAGCGCCCGTCAAAGAGGAAGGTAGTACCTCTAAAGAATTTTGGATATTCATAGGGACATTGGTCTTACTATTTTCGGCAGTGCTCATCACGGTAAGTACTTCTTTGCCCGTCTATAATAAAATCGTTTCTTTCTTCGATGCGACGCATCAAGATATTTCTATTACGGACCCCGAAGAACACCACAATAAATACCAAATGTGGATTGGGGTGTTTATTGGTTTATTGTCAGGTGTGGCGCAATATTTCCGATTTCGGGAAGTGAATTTTAAAAATTATACGCAACGATTTTGGAAGCATACGGGCGGTGCCTTAGCGGTATCTGCTTTGTTAACTTGGTTGACTACTTTATGGATTGAAGTAGCGGCTTGGCAATACATTCTGTTGCTGTTCTCTGGAATTTTTGCAGTTGTCACTAATACGGATTACTTAGTTAGTTTTGCTCGACATAACCCGAAAGTGTTCGGTGCAAGTTTGTCACACATTGGCTTTGGTTTGATGTTGGTAGGAATTATTGCTTCGGGAACTAATAAGTTTCATATCTCGAAAAACGAATTTGCGATGCGCAATTTGTTGGAAGACGAAGAGATGGTGAAGGAGAATATCTTATTGTTCAAAAATGAGCCGATGTTTATGAGCGGCTTCATGGCCGAATGGACGAGGGATACGGTCATTGGTAACACTCGAGAATACCACATTAATATCAACAAACTCGACAAAGACGGCAACACCGTTGAGACTTTTCAAGTAACCCCCAACGTGATTTACGACCGTAATTTTGCGATGGCGGCCACTAATCCCTCTACTAAAAGAGCCTTGGATAAAGATATTTTTACTTCATTAAACGGTATTCCGCCCGAACACAAAAGTCCCGAAGATGCCAAAGCGGTGGAAGATAGTTTGAAATGGGAGACGTATTCGGCCGTTGTAGGCGACACTATTTTCGGGACGGAACATTACGCCGTTATCCAATCGGTGAATCGCAATCCGTCTCATCCCGATTATCGACCCGAAGAAGGAGATATTGCCGTTGGGGTCAAAATGGCCGTTCGTCGGGAGAAATTAGACACTACTTTCTACGCCGAACCCGTCCTTGTTTTGCGGGGACAATTACTTTATAACTATCCCGCCAAGATTAATGCCTTGGCCGTTAGTTTGAAACTACCCGAAGAAATTTTTGCGAGTGTCTTTACGCCTGACGGAGCGTTAAAGTACGAAACATTTACCGTCAAAGAAGGAGAGTCCTTCCGCTACAAAGACTACGTGATAAACCTAGCAGGTTTCAATCGAAATCCAACGCATCCACAATACCAGAATCGGCCAACAGACATTGCGGTCGGTGCGATTCTATCAGTAACCAAAGGCAATCGAACACCGAAAGTAGTAGAGCCATTGTACTACATTCGGGATAGTCGCCCTATGAATTTGAAAGATGATTTACCCGAATGGAACTTCCACGTTCGATTTACGACCATCGACCCGAACAGTGGCGCCATGACTTTCGAGGTGGCCGAAGGCGAGCAGCAACAACCAATTATTCCTGTAGCCATCGCCGAGAATGCCTACCGAACGGATTACGTAGTGCTAGAAGCGATTGTCTTCCCTGGTATTAATTTTTTCTGGCTAGGGTCAACTCTAATGATGATTGGCTTGTTAGTTAGCTTTATTAAGAAACGAATGGGGTAGGAAAGGGAAGGTCGAAAGGATGATAGGCTAAAAGGATGATAGGTTAGTTCAGTTGTAAAATAGAAGATAAAAGTATGTAAAGTGGTTCTTTTTGCGCATAAATTTTATAGCTCAACTAACGTTTTTGTGAAGACCTTTTAGCCTATTAGCCTTTCAACCTCTTGGCCTCTCCACCTCTCCACCTTCAAAACATGACCACTTCCGCCATAGTCGCCATTTCCAACAACCGAGTCATCGGCAACGACAACGACATTCCTTGGTACTTACCCGCTGATTTGAAGTACTTCAAGAGGAGGACGTTGAATCATCACATCATTATGGGGCGTAAGACGTTCCAATCCATTGGTCGGCCCTTGCCCAAGCGGACTAATATTGTCTTGACGAGAGATATGTTTTTTGCGGCGACCAATTGCTTAATTGCTCACTCCTTAGAACACGCTTTGACGTTGGCGAAAGACAATGGCGAAACCGAAGCCTTTATTATTGGCGGCGGCCAGATTTATGAAATGGCGCTACCTCTTTTAGATAAAATTTATTTGACGGAAGTCGATGTAGAAGTTGAAGGCGATGTCGTTTTTCCATTTTTACCGCCCAACGAATGGGTCGAAGTGTCGGCGGAGGCGCACCGAGCGGACGAAAAGAATGCGCACGATTATGTGTTTAAGGTGTTTGAGCGGGTTGAAGATTAAGCGTTTACTAAACTTCTGAAGTTCAGTAAACGTAGTGCTCTAGCGGGCGTGAATGAATTTTGCTAAAAAAGTGACAAAAAATTCGATACCGAATCGCAGTTAAAATCAACGTATTTTCTTTCCTTTACAACTTCTACAGTACTCCTATATATCCTCACATTCCTACTAAATTGTTAATCTAGATAAGGCAGTTGTTGCTACCTAAATTTCTTATTTTTATGTACTTTTTCTATCAAAAATGGACACTATTTCTAGTCGCCGCACTAGGACTAACTTACTCTACTTTTGCCCAAATCAACCTTACTTTTCAAGTAAATATGAGTCATCAAATTACCCTGGGCAACTTCAGTAAAAGCACCGATTGGGTCGAAGTGGCGGGCAGTTTCAACGGTTGGAACGGCAGCGGTCGATTCCAAGACGACGACGAAGATGAAATCTACGAATTGACCATTGGTGGATTTAGTGAAGGCGACCGAATAGAGTTCAAATTTCGCTACAACGGTCAATGGGATGGTCGGGAGGAATTTCCCGGCGTTGGTAATAATCGAACCTTTACTGTCGGTAGCGAGGATGCGGTACTTACCTATTGGTACAATAACGAAACGCCGCCCGATGCAAATTTAGTGGCCGATTGGAATGCCAATTATCGCACGTTTTACGAGCAGGGTATCATCAACTTTGAAGACCGTTCGTCGGGTCGAATCGATAGTTGGCAATGGACGTTTGAAGGTGGAACACCTAATCAATCGACTGAACGAAATCCAACAGTTCAGTACAAACGACTGGGCAAATATCCCGTCAAGTTAACCGTAAAGCGTGGTGACCAAAGTGATACGGAGGAAGTAGTAGATTATGTAAACGTGCTAGAACGGAATACAACGGATATTCCTTGGTGGAACGAGAGCGTTTTTTACGAAATATTTGTCCGTAGTTTCAACGATAGTGACGGGGATGGTATTGGCGACTTTCAGGGGTTAATTGATAAATTGGATTATCTCAATGACGGTGACCCCGAGACGACCGACGATTTGGGGATTACGGGAATTTGGTTGATGCCCATCCACGAAGCGGGAAGTTATCACGGCTACGATGTGATTGATTACGAATCGGTGAGTGCTGAATTGGGTGGTATGGAAGATTTCAAACGCTTTTTGGCGGAAGCTCACCAACGAGGGATTAAAGTGATTATTGATTTTGTGTTGAATCACAATTCTAGTCAGAGTGAATGGTTCAAAAATGCCGTATCGAGTCCTAATTCGACTTACCGAAATTTTTACCGTTGGTCTGATAATAATCCGGGTTATAGTGGTCCTTGGGGGCAGCGGGTGTGGCACGAACGCAACGGCAACTACTATTACGGCCTATTTTGGGACGGTATGCCCGATTTGAATTACAGTGAGCCGAAGGTAAAAGAAGAAATTTTTAGAGCGGCCGATTTTTGGTTAGAAGATATTGGCGTGGATGGATTTCGCTTGGATGCGGTCAAATTCATTGTAGAAGAAGGGACTAAACTGGAAGATACCCAAGGTACTTTCGCCTTTTGGAAAGAATTTACATCACACATCAAAGCCACTAAACCCGATGCCTTTTCGGTAGGCGAGGCGTGGACGAATTCGGATAATATTCTGAATTATGTAGTGGACGAGCGGATTGATTACTGTTTTGAATTTGACTTAGCGGGTAATATTTTATACTCGGTAAACGACGGGGTAGCGGAGAATTTGTACGGGCAAATGCAGAAAATGTATAACATTTATCCACACTTGCAGTACGGTACTTTTTTGACTAATCACGACCAGAACCGTTTGTCTAACAGTGTTGGTGGGGATGTGGATAAAATGAAATTGGCCGCTTCTATCTATTTGTCTTTGCCTGGTGTTCCTTACATCTACTACGGTGAAGAAATTGGGATGAGCGGTAGCAAACCCGACGAGTTCATTCGCCGACCGATGCAGTGGAATGATGAAGCCAATGCGGGCTTTACCACGGGAACGCCTTGGATTGCGGCGGGCAGTAATTTTCGGGATTATAGTGTGGAAGAAGCGCAAAATGATAATAACTCTATTCTACGTACCTATCAGCAGCTCGTTCAGCTACGCAACGAATATCTGCCTTTGTCAATTGGTAGCTACGAGGTGGTACCAACGTCCAATCGGCAGGTTTTTGCGTTTGTACGTACCTACGACAATCAGTCCATTTTGGTGCTACATAATACGGGAACTCGCTCCGTTGATAACTTGACGTTGAATATGGAATACACAAGCGTTTCTGCAGGTGACTGGGCTTTGTTAGACCTGTTCGAAGGCGAAGGATTTACAAGGGTTTCTTTAGAAAATGGAACGATTAACTTACCCGTTGATTTAGCTGGAAAAGGCACTAAAATATTTGAATTCGGGCAGACGGTTTCTAGTGAAACAGTTGAAAAGTCTGCCAATATTAAAGCCTATCCTAATCCCGTAGCCGATATTTTGGTGGTGGACAACAAGCAATCGACGTTTAATCTTGTACATTTTAAGATTTTTGACCTTCATGGCCGCTTGGTTCAACGGGGGCAACTGAATAATGACCAGCAGCAAGCGTTTATTAGTACTGCTACCTTGCCCCAAGGGAGTTATCATCTTCACTTGATTGATAAATACCGAGTAGCTAATATTCCGTTTGTTAAGGCTTATTAGTGTGGCTAAGCGCTGTCTGTGCGGTCAAATTTGGTTGTGAAACATTTTGAACAGTCAACTTTAGGACTAAAACTTTGCGATAAAGCTAATATTTCTACTTATGCGCAACGACTAACTGCTTCACTGCCTGCTGCCCATTGCTCCGTACGTACAAAAAGTAAGTCCCACTCGGCAAATTTCCCGCCTCAAAACTTGTTTGTTGCCAACCCGAATGGGCGTCGGTAGTTTGCGAATGAAGGATTCGCCCGTTTAGGTCGCTAATGAAAAACTGGATTTGGTCGGCTTGACCTACGTAAAATTCGATATTAGTGGAGTTGCTGAATGGATTGGGGAATACTTCCACTTGTAGTGTTTCCTTCGTTAAAGCAGGTACTGGCGATTCGGTGTTTCTCTCGGCCAATTGTTGAACCGCATTAAAAGAACAAGTAGCAATAAAAGCGTGAAAGGAAGCACCGTTAGCTACTGTAAATCCTTCGCTTAGAGTAATCTCCGTACTCGCCGTATAAAGGATATTAGCGCCCGATTTAAGTACCGCATTAGACGTTAAATTGGCCTGCGCGTGGTAATTATTCAAATCGCCGATGGTGCCCGTTACGTCCAAACTACCATTTTCATTACAGATATAATTATCGGTCAATGGGCTACGGTCTTCGAGGACAGCGTATTCCCCTAGATTACTATTGTCGGTCGAACTTAGACTATTTAATCCTAACGTGCCAACTGCAGCCCCCGAAGCAACAACGGTCCACATCCCATCATAGTTAGCTTGTACGTAATCACTACCCGACGTGCCAATTTCGTCCGCATCGTCCCATATTAAGGTAATATCTAAATTTGAACCATCAGCAGTTTGTTCGCTGATTTCCCAAGTACGATTTACAGCGTAGCTGGTCACAGCGTCTCCCATTGAACCATCTTCCAGTACTTCGTCTCTAACTCGAACAGCGTAAAAATCGCTCGTACCACCGTCATTATTGAGTATTGCTGGGTTATAATGGCTATTTCCAACGGGAAAAGTAACGTCGCTGTCGATTACTTGCTGTACTAAAGTACCTGCGTTGCTAGTTTGCACGTAAGTACTACTGCTGGCATTGCCAATGGTCGCATTGGTAGTTAGATTGGCATCCGAATCTTGTAGGTCGAGTAGGCCCGATGTTAATTCGAGATGATTATTGACTGTAATGGTTTGCTCCAACTGCACTTCTCCACTTGCTTTATTAATCGTCAATTTATCGAAAGTGGGGCTATTAGTGCCGCCAATCGTGTTTGTATTGATTCCCGTGAAAGCAACTGTCCCATCGGAGGCCGTTAAATTACCATCGCTAACAAGGTTCATGTCTTGTAGCATAATGTTGCTACTATTGTTGATTTTAAGGTAACCACCCGCTATTTTTAACTGTTGAGCAGCTAAATTATTGACAAATGGGAAGGTCAGTAAGAAGAGGAAAAATTGGAAATTGTTGCGTTTCATTTTATATTCTGTTAACAGGTAAAACAAAGTTGTTTGGCTTAATAAGCCTATTCTGAACGGTTTGTACTCAAAAAAAATGCACTTTTATTTACAGTAAGTGTGGCATCTTTCAGCTGGCAAATTAGGAGGGATTCGGGTGGAAGTCCTTGAATTAATTCAAGAATTTTTATTTGGGAAAAAGTGTAGAAAAATACAACTGTCAAAACGAGTCATCTGCCGCAAAAATAGGGACATATTCCCCCGACAAATCGGAATTTCTCTCTGACAAAAGCGTAAAAATGCTTGCCTTTTTCCATTATTATCCTACTGACTTAATTCCTCCTTCGGCGTAATCCCAAACTGCTTTTTATACAAACACGAAAAATAATGCTGGTCTTCGTATCCTAACTGATAACTTAATTCGGAAACCGTTTGTACTTGCCCACTTTCGAGTATTTTTTTGGCGGCTTGGAGTTTGATTTGACGCTGATATGCTTTAGGCGTTTGTCCCGTTAGTTGTTTGATTTTCTGCTGTAATCTTCGAGTCGATAGGTACAAATCCTGCGCTAAATCACGTAATTTGAATTGCCCATTGCTGATTTGGGCTAATATCTTTTCTTCCACCTTTTCTAACCATCTCAAATCAGCTATAGTCAAATTAGTCCGTCTTTTTTGATGCTCCTCTGATATTTCTTTCATATTTATTGGCTTTGGACATCCGCTTAAATGAAGTTGCAGAGGTACTTGGAAGCACCCCGCAACCTCGAAAAACATTTGTCAAAGTATCGTCTTTTTAATAAAGAATACGGCTATCTGCGTAACAGCCAAATTTATTTGGCTAGTTCAGCTGTAAAATAGAATCTGCCAAATAAATTTGGCGATTACATAAATCATAATCAACAGACCACTAACGAGCCTTAATAATAAAATTAATCGTATAAAAAGGTGGCATATTATTATGTGCCTGTCCGCCACCGACGGATGCGGTACTTCCCGAAATGGAAGTATATTCAAATAACTTCGTCCCACCGCCATCTCTTTTGTCTTGGTTACCACTACCTTCTTGTGATAGGTACGGTTCGCTGGTTGAGAGACTACCCGCCCCGTGACTGTGATTGGGCATTTCATTGATGGAGAGCGTATGTTTTTCTTCTCCGCCGTTCGTACCAATATTATGATTGGTGGAACCGCTAGTTCCGCTATCGCCCACACCGAGCGGGAAACGACCGTTGAAATTAGGCAAGGTGTTTCCTCCCAATACAATGTTTAATTGTGAATAGTCGGATGCGTTGAAATTTGAGCCGTTGCAAATTAACCAGCCCATTGGTGGCGAGGAAGTTGGCCACATCTGGATAGTACCGATGGGAACTAAATTGGTCAAATCGACCGAGTTGCCTCCCGAAATAGAAAGCGTGGTATTATTGATGGATAGGGTTTGATTGTCTGTATTGAGGGAAGCTAGATTTACCGTTTTATCAACTGGTCCATCGCCTTCTAAGGATACTTCCAGGGTTGTGCCGTTAAGATTTAATTTGTCGATAGTTTGGTCGTCCGTATTGTCTTTAAAACTACTCAAATCTACCGACTGTTGACCTTGTACATCATTTTCTAAGGTAAGGCGTAGGCTATTGCCCGAAAGAGAAAAATCATTAACCTTTTGGTCGTCCGTATCTGTGAAAGTAGGCTGATTGGTCCAAGCAACTGTCCCGTTCCCGTCCGTTTGTAGTACTTGATTCGCCGCGCCGTCAGTTACTGGCAGGCTATAATTATTAATCACCAAGCCATTTTCACCCACCGTAAACTTTCCGCCAACAACTGGAATGATAGATAATTCAAAAGCAATATCTCGGTCTTGCGCCAAGGAAGATACACCACCGTCGTAATCGGCATTGGAATAGGGGTCAAATTCACCACTAGCAATGGTGATGGCAATGGTGTAAGTCTGACTCGCCGTCTGCGAAATATTTAAGGAAGAAAAATCGTAATTTGTATTAGCGGTTAAAGTACCTAGAACAGTTCCAGCAGTACCTTCGCCTTGATGGATGGTAACCGTCCAATCGGCGATTGTAAATCCCGAACGGGGAATGGAAATAGTGCCTAGTGTACCACTAATAGTAGCCGTATAGGATTGCCAAGCCGACGAAATGGATTCTACTTTATCTTCCGTTAGATTGCTAATTATTGTCTGGGGACTACTATCCGCAGCACCGATGGGTACTTCCAAGCGGTCGGTCGGGCTACTAGTCCCGATGCCTACCTTTCCATCATGATTAATAAAAATGCCTTCATCGTCGCCATCATTAGACAAGTAAAATCCATTGGTTGCCACGTTTTGGGTAGCGGTATGATTGCCCAAATTATCTTTTAATGTAGCTAAATCAAGCGTTTGGTCATCTGCGTTATCATTTTCTAAAGACAATTCGAGCGTTGTTCCATTCAGGTTTAACTTATCAATGGTTTGATTGTCGGTATCCGTAAAAATGGGCTGGTCTGCCCATACAATCGTTCCATTGCCATCCGTTTGTAAGACTTGGTTAGCAGTACCATCAACTGTGGGAAAATTAAACGCTCCATTGATATTGAGTTTAGCGTTGATTTGTAAGGAATCTCTGGCAAAATCACCAAAGATTAGAGGTCGATTAGAGGGATTATTATGAATGTAAAGCTTATTACTACCAGATTGGTTAGCCCCCGCTTGATAACCAATGAAAATATTATTACTACCCGAAGTATTTAAACGTCCAGCTTGTGTCCCCACATAAGTATTATAATCTCCGTTGACGTTTCGTTCTCCTGCATTAGCCCCCAGAAAGGCATTATACTCGCCCATTTCGTTGCGAGAACCAGCGTAACTACCAAAAAATGCGTTATTGCTGCCATTGGTATTCAACGCTCCAGCGATATTCCCAATCATTACATTATTCTCACCTGTAGTGTTTTTGTTGCCCGCCGTATAGCCTATGAAAACGTTTTTATTATCGCTAAAATCATCGTTGTCTCCTGCACTTTCTCCAATAAAGACCGAACCGCCCGTATTCAGAATTTCCATGCGTCCACTATCCAAGCGCAGATATTCCGTTCCATCTAAATCAAAGCGAATCATATCATCGTTGCTATCTTTTTCTACTTGAATTTGGGTATCACCGTCGGTGTCTTGGAGGGTGCTATTGCTACTCCAAGTCAACGCACCATTGCCATTTGTTACCAGAGATTGATTTGCCAAACCATCTACGTTCGGAAAAGTATAGGCACTATCAATGGTCAATGTACCATTGAGCTCCGCATTACCATTTTTGTAAATTCGTAAGGCATCCGAACGGTTGCTAAAACTAGACCCGTTGCCAATAACAAACAATCTATCATTAGGGTGATAAGCCGCCGTATCGTTAGGGGTGTAATTGGTATTAAGCAATCCAATTGCCGTTTCGCCAAAAGAGGCAGCGGTGAGTGACGAACCAATAACCGTAGAGTAATCACCGTTAGCCGTACTAAATAAACCAATCGCCGTGGCGTTTGAGCCATTGGTTTTGTTGGATAAACCCAGAGCAGTTGACCAACCGTTTTTGATAATATGCCCTTGTCCCGCTGCAAAAACCGAAGAACCTTCCAACTTATGAAAATTTCCAAAAGCAGCCGAGGCACTACCATTTACTTCAATATTATTTCCAAAGGCAATCGAAAACGTTTCTGTTGCATCTACTCCCAACCCACCTGCCAAGGTATAATTTCCACTTGCGTTGGAACTAACACCAAAAACGGTAGCATACTGTCCACTTGCTGTGGTATTTTGTCCAAAAGCGTTGGCGTAACTGTTGCTGGCAACCGCCGCGCTGCCAAAGGCAAAGGTGTAGGGCTGCGACGCTTTGCTATTGTTTCCTCCAGCGAAAGAGTATTGTCCAAGATTATCACTATTCCAACTGGTGTTACTAATTGTTCCCACTCGAAATGCGCCTTTTTCTTTATTAAAAAACAGTTTGTGTTCCTCGCCCGAGCCGTGATTTAAGCTATCAGCCCCAACGACAAAATCATCTGCTTGATTATTGGAAAACGTTATCCCATTTTGCGAAGTAAACGCACTTTTACCAATTTCCTGCCACGACCCGCTGTAATACCAAAAGCTATTCGTAGTCGTATCAAAAACCATTAAACCCGTTGCTGGGTTATTGATACTTTCTCGATTGGTGCTATTCATTCTGGGAATCAACAGCCCTTTATTGGTGCTACTTACATCAAGCATGGCAGAGGCATCAGGGTTGGCGTTGTTTTCGTTGATGCCGACTTGGGCGTGGATTTGAATTAGTGAAACGGGTAGTATCCATAAGGAGATGATTAATTTTATAAGGCTATTTTTCATTATACTTTGAATATAGTGGACTGTTTTGTAAGGAAAATAACTAGCTTAATGGGACAACTGGGCTTTAATCTGTTCGAGCATAGCCTCCATTACTGCTTGCTTTTCTTGCAGTTTTTGCATGTCTCCAACTTGTGCTCGTAAATCAGCATTTTCTTTTTCCAAAATTTCGATTTTTTCATTCAAGGCTCGGAAGGCTTCCACGTACATGGCGTCATAAGTACCGTAGGAAGTTTGCAAAAACCCTTGGCTATCTTTCGATACTAGATTGGGAAAAATGGCTTGGATATTTTGTGCGGTGAAACCATATTGGATGCCTTCGGGACGTTCGTTGCCCGTTTTATCATCGTTCCATTCGTAGGTGACGCCTTGCAGGTTGAGTAACTGCGCTAAGGTTTGTTGGGAATTTAACACTTGAATATTCTTTTTGAGTCGAGCATCAGAGTTGGCTAGCCAATCACCTGCGGAAGATTTAGAGGCACTACCGTTTACCTCCAAGGTATTACTGTTTGTGGATATGATTTTATTAATTCCAACTTTATTATTACCGCCATTATTCGCTCTATAACTTGCGATTGGTGTTCTGTCAGCAGAGATGATATTGTAATTTTTGCCGCTTGAACTGGATTTAAGGAATAAGGTATTATTTGCACCTGCCCCACCTTGCTCAAACTGCCATGGACGCTCGGTATTAAATCGCAATAAAACGACGTCATCTCCACTACCATTACTCAAATCTAATGTACCATTGACACGCACGAGATTGTTGTCAAATTCACCATAAATCAAAGGACTGTTGCTACCCGAGTTTTCAATATACAATCGGTTGCTGCCAGCTGTATTACGACCTGCTTTATACCCTAGAAAAACATTATTAGACCCAACTTGGGTATTTCCTCCTGCCTCAAAGCCAACGAAAACATTACTGCCACCTATTTGATTTCCTGCACCTGCTCGGTAACCCAAAAACACATTATCATTACCTCCAAGATTATCAAAACCGGCCTCTACTCCATAGTAGGTATTATTATTCCCGTAGGCATTTATACGACCTGCTCGGTAACCACAAATGGTATTATTTACCCCTTCATCACTCGAAAAACCTGCATGATAGCCGATGAAAGTGTTTTTTGTTCCCGTAGAATTCCCACTTCCAGCACCTTCTCCGAAAAAGGTATTTTCATTATTATTCGGTAGGTTAATCACTGTACCTCCTGAAGTATTTTCTTGTACGACCATTCGGCTGGTACCGCTAAGATTAATTTGCATATTGCCTTCAGTGGCTAAACTACCATTGAGTTTCATATCGCCACTTTTGTAAACAATCAAAGCATCTGACCGACTACTTGTACTACTCCCATTTCCAATCACAAAAAGTCTATCGGTACTACTTGCACTTGTGGTACTCGACACCGAGTAGTTCGTATTATTGTATCCAATGGCAAATTCGGCGTAAGAACCTGCTCTTACATTATCACCAAAGGCAGTTGCATTGGTAGCGGTTGCCTCTGTATTTCGTCCTGCTGCAAATGAAAAATTCCCTTGATTATTTGTGTTCCAAGCAGTACTGGTAACATTTCCAACTCGAAAAGCACCGATAGCTTGATTGAATAAAAATTTATTTTCTGACCCTGTATTATAGTTTAAACTATTGGTACCGAACACAAAATCATCCGATAAGTTAGTGGCAAACGTTAGTCCGTTATTGGATAGAAAAGTACTATTTAGCGCAATGGTATTGCCGTTGCTAATGGTAAAATTATCGTTATTGAGGCTAATGGTTTGTTCATCGGTATTTGTGTAACTATTCAAATCAACAGAACCACCGTTTGTTAGGCTCAATATGTTGTTATTAAATGAGAGCGTTTGAGCATCGGTATTGTCTAAATAATTACTCAAATCTACCGCATGTACTACTCGTCCATCATTTTCTAAAGATACTTCTAAATTATTTCCATTAAGCCTTAACGTATCAATGGTTTGATTATCCGTAGCGGCAGTTACTTGACGAGTACCATCCGCAAAAAACACCGTAGCCACTTGGTTGAGGTTTACGGTAACAGAATCCGTTGCGGTCGGATTTAGGTCAATGATGGGTTGGGTAAAACTACTGACCGTTGCGTAGTAAGTTCTAAATACATAGTCCCGACTACCTCCCGAATCAGTACGCCCTCCTGTGTAATCTGCGCCTCCAACGGAGGGGTCGGTAATACTCAATAAAAACGTGCCGATAGGTCCAACATTTCCCCCAACTCTTCCCGTACTTTCGATAGCAAATGTATAGCGTTCACCCGCCGTTAAGTAGATATTTCCATCCGTCAAGTCGAACGTATTCCAGTTAGTTCTAATTCTAGTGATAGTTGTCTGATAAAGCAGCGTTCCACCCGTACCTTGCCCCTCGAATATTCGTAGATTTCCTTCCGTAAGTTGACTGCCAGCACCATGTACATCAAGGCGGGTAAACCGCCCCGAAATGGTAGGCGTGAAGGACTGCCAAGCAGTTGTGGTCATGGAGGGCGCGCCATTGATGTCCGTTTGCTCCACATCCACTAATTCTGTGTAAAGAGAGTCTAGGTACTGCAAGCCAGTTTCGTCTAAATACCGTAAGGACGAGACATCAATACCATTTCCATTATTAATTAAGATGGAATCTTGTTTCAAAGAAAGGTTTTGGGCATCAAGGCCTTTAACTTCTTGCCACGATGTGGTGTAATACCAAAAACTATTCGTGGTCGTATCAAAAACCATTAAACCCGTTGCTGGATTGTTAATGTTTTCTCGGTTGGTACTATTCATTCTAGGAATCAACAGCCCTTTGTCGGTACTGCTTACGTCGAGCATGGCGGAGGCATCGGGATTGGCGTTGTTCTCGTTGATACCAACTTGGGCATTAGCATTGCTGATGTAGAATAGTGTAAATACTAGACAGTAAAATATAGATGAAAAAAGGTTAATTTTCATAATTTTTAGGTGATACTTTGACTGGTTCAACGTAATCGCCAAATCCATTTGAGGCTTGTACGAAGTTTTTACTTTGACGCTGATGGACGCTGTTTGAAGTTATGACTTTTTATGTTTTCAGCTTAAACATTGAATAGGTACACGTCAGAGAAGAAAACATAATCGAAGCAGTGTCTTTCAGCGTCGAAAAGCAAGCATTTTCAAGACTTCATACAAGCCTCAATTTATTTGGCAGGTTCGAAGAATATTGGTTATGAGTTAGTTAGGAATCAGCCAAATGAATCCCGATTGAAATACGGGACAGGTTTTGGCGATTACATTTAACTACCCAAACCAAATCCACTGATAATGATTTTCGTGTAACTTACGAATCCGATTTTCGGGAGTGCCAATAAAAAGATATTGGGAAAAGGGACAGAAAATACCATCGACCTCCTTTATATCCGTAAAACGAGCGGTCAACTTAACCGACTTAAACTTTTCCCTTACCGTAAAATTGAGCCATTCAATATGCTTGGTCTCTTTGTCCAAATATAGTACGTACTGGTCGTACTTGGCATTAGGCGATTCACTTCCCCAAGTGGCGTAGAGCAAATCGTAGGTTTTTCCGTCCACTATGGACTCACCAGCGTAGGCAATAATCGGCGCCTCATCAATGCGGAAGGGAAATTGAAACCAATAATTTTTGTAAATCAGTTTGTGTTGGTACTGCTCGTGCGGTTGGAATGTTTTTACTCCTTGTGCGTCCATACGATACGATTTCCAATCTTCTACGCCCCATTTCTGCCCATTATTAAGTCCGTTCAACAACGTCATTTCGCTGTTATCTGTTCCTAAAATAGAAGTCATTTGAAAACGCTGGGGTAAGGTGTCCCACCCCGACAGCAACAAATTACCGTACCATTCTGCTATTTGCTCGTAGCTGCCTGTTTTCTTAGCCAACCACGCTTTCTTGCCGCCGTAGGCATTTTGCATTTCTGCTAAAAGAATCTTTCCTTGCCGAAATTGCTCCGAAGAGATGCCATTTTTTATAGTAACTGGTCTTAAGTCAATTGGTCTTTGGAACAACACAAAAGCCATGACTGATAATGCCATACTAATGACTAAGCCAATTTTAAGTTTACGATACTTCATTGCTACTTTAATTGTGCTAAAATACACTACAAAGAACCAAAGAAATACCACTTAGCGCAAGGAATTTGCTGTTGCGTTTGTTCATTCCTACCCGACTGAACAAAATAGTATTGTTCAATTCTACCCAACTGAACAAATAGGCCTAGTTTTGTGACCCTTTACAGCTTATTATCACCCAATCTATGCCCGATTTAGATACCACTTCTCTAATCACCTTTTCCGTTTTGGTGCAGTGCCTGTTTAGCATTGTCTATTTGAGTACGTATAAATGGAGGAGAAATAAATGGTTGGTACTATTTTTTGGGATTATTTTTTCCATGCAATTGGGCGTTTTTACGGGTGTCGAGCGACTTAGTTTTTATCAAAAGTTATGGATGGGAAATCCTGGAATAATAGCGGCTATTATTCCAAGTTTGTATTTATTCACGAAAGAATTAGTCTCAATTGATTTACAAGATAAGTCAGTAGCTATTCATTTTTTGCCTGCCTTTATTTTTTATCTAGTCTCCTTGTTTTATGACGGAACACAACCTAGAGTTATTATTGCTGCATTTTCGGCAGGTAATTATCAACTATTTGCGCTGTTCCAATTAATAGCCATTTTCCTTATCAATATCATATACGCAGGATTTATCTTACAACTCGTTCAAAAAAATCAGCAAAAATATAAAACTGAATACGCCGAAAGTACCATTTATCTGACACTAGATTGGCTGAAATATCTAGTTATTACTTTGGTCGGTTTGTTTAGCATTGCATTTTTAGCTATTATTTTATCCCAGTATTTCTCGACCGCCTACCTTCCTCGCTTTGCCGTAGAATTGGTCATTTTATTTATTATCCTGACTACCAGTTATTTTGCTTTTAGACAACCGACACTCTATCGGGAAGCCAGTAATGTTGGCGATACTGTTGAAATAGCAACCGCAGCAGCAACGGACAAAGCGTCCAAACCTTTGCTCAATGAAGAGCAAATTGCAAAAATTACTACTAAACTTGATAAATATGTACTAAAGAAAAAGCCCTTTCTGAATCCCAAAATTAGAATGCCCGAAATAGCTGCTGCTATCGAAATAACTTCTAACGAATTGTCTTGGTATTTGAACGAGCATAAACAGACAAATTTCTTTACCTTCATCAATGAATTGCGCATCGACTACGCCGTGCAACTTTTAAAAAGTAAGGCCTACGAACAGTACACTTTGGAGGCCTTAAGCAAAATGTCAGGTTTTCAATCCAAAACGACCTTTAATAATCGGTTTAAGGAGATTAAACTGGTCACGCCGAGTGCCTTTCGGAAGGAGGTACGGAGGTAATAAGTTACATCTACCTAATCGGGGAGAGACTATTGCTCAAACCCACACCGCAAAAATTTCCTTCCCCTTATGGGAAACCGTCTTGGCCGCCCAAGTTTTTTCCTTACGCTCATCAAAAATAACCAACCAACCTTCGGAAACATTATGGGTATCTAAGTAGTCCGCTAATTGGTCCAAGCCTTTTTGGTGGGCTTTTTCACCGTACCACTTTTTCAGTTCAACGATGTAGCGATGTTGGTAAAAAGTAATGACAACGTCCAATCGTTTTTCAAAAGAAATTTGTACTTCTTTAAAAGAGTGACCGTGACCGTTTAAGATGGGAGCAAGAAAAGAGAGAAATAAAACCCTGCCGTGCGCCTCCAAGAAAGCTTTATTTTTTTCGCTGTACTGCTCTTTTATCGTTTGCTGAAACTTGAGCAATACTGCTTTTAAGTCTAATTCGTGGTTATCTGACACAAAGTGGTCGGCATAATTCCGATGTGCCGATAGTTGGACGATTGCCTTGGCGGTCATGTAATTGTAAAGACGTTGCTCGTAAATGCGGTTGTGGATTTTTAAAATTTCGTCGGTGTTGCGTTTAAAAATACCGTGTAATCGACCAAAGTGCATGATGGGTTCATCGGGGTTGAAAATTATTTTTTCGCCTTCGATGATGACTCTATTCACCAAACTGTACAGTTCACTGTTGTTTTCTAGCTGCTTAATAATGCTATCAAAATTGGTGTTATTTTCTCTTAACAACAGTTTGACCGAGGCGTCCAAATCTGCCATCGTCCATTCCTTAGTATTTTGTTCTGGAAGAATGTCTTCGGCTATGGTCTTACATAGTTTACTAACTAAAAAGGGGTGTCCTGAAGTCAAATAGTATAATCGCTCTGCCATGCTGTCCTTATCCATCGTTACTCCTTCCGTTTGACAATACTCATCTAACATCGGCACAATTTCGGAAGGAATAAAACTCATCCGTACTTTGAAATCAACCGCAATATTCCAAGGACTATTATACTCTCGTTTATTGCCTGACCTAATTTGAATTTTTAATGTCTTTATGTCTTGCACACCTACTAAAATGACGCTATGGAAAGTTGGACTATTTTTATTAAAACGGCGCAGGTATTTATCCCTCAAAGTACCTAGAAACTTCAAAAATACGGGATTACCACTACTAGCATCTACTTCGTCAATCATCAACACCACTTTTTTGTTGATGTGTTTAACTATTTTAGAAATTGCTTTTGATAACTCACTCAAACTATGAACGGTAGGAATAAAACCCTGAACAAATTGCTCTAAGTTTTCATCTAATTCGCCCGCTGCCATGGCAACCCTATCTAAAAAATTTCGACTAAGGTTAATCTCGTCTTTAAATTGGATGTCTCCAACACTTTCAAAACTTATTCTAATGGGCAAATACTCCTCCGATTCCGTCAGTTGATTGTTCAAAGTCTCTATGGTCGTGGTTTTCCCAAATTGTCGAGGGCGGTTGATAGTGAAATACTTCCCTTTTTTCATCAATTCAATAACCCCTTCTAGCTGCGCCGCTGTATTCATCATATAATGAATTTGGGGGAAACACGTACCTGTAATGTTAAATTCTTTTATCATACCATTTGCTTTGCAGCAAAGTTAAGCCTTCTCACAGATAGTTGGTGAAGCAAGTTTAGGGTCAATTCGTTAGTGCAGTTGCGCCTTTAATTGGCTCAACATCGTTTCTAGTTGCTGAATTTTAGCTACCTCCTTTTTCAAGACGACATTTGCCATTTTCAATTGCTCAATTATCTCCTGCTGGTCTTGCATCCCCTTTACTAGTAGCGGCGTCAAATCTGCGTAAGTAACGCCCCAAGGATTGGTTTTGACATCATCGCCAACCGTTACCGCAGTTGGGTAAACCTCGTATAATTGTTGCGCGAGAAAACCCGTTTTCACAAAATCATCGGCGTCTGCAATGAAGTTGTAGTCCTTAACTTCTATTTTTAAAATATCCTCAATACCGTAGCGAGTGGGTTTGATATTTTCTTTGAGCCGTTCATCGGAGGAATCCACTAATTTGATGTCATTGCCCCCGTCTTGTCGGATTCTACCACAATTGGTTCCATCGGGACGTTCAAAGCGAATAAGCGCAGATTGATGATTGCTACTGTAGGAATTATGACCCGCACGAATAAGTAATCCATTATTCGGTGACGAATTATTATTTTGCGTATTGTCTATCGTCATTACGTA
This sequence comes from Bacteroidota bacterium, assembly GCA_039024375.1. GTDB lineage: Bacteria > Bacteroidota > Bacteroidia > Chitinophagales > Saprospiraceae > JAFMDF01. Next base: position 8,277 of record JBCCQK010000012.1, on the reverse strand, counting down.
CTCCGTATTACCCAAAGCATCCCCATCAAAACGAGCCCTTCCTGCTTTATTGATGACCAGAGCATTGGACAAATTATCGTCATCTTTCCCATTTCCCACGACCAACAATCGGTCATCTTCATCGAAGCTACTCGTTTTATCGGGGGTATAAGTGGTATTATACAGTCCAAGAACCACTTCGCCGTAAGAAGGAGCGGTTAAATCCGTTCCGATAGCTATGGCACTTTCACCGCTAGCAGTATTGCTGCTTCCAATGGCTACGGCACGTTCAGCAGAGGCGCTACTTCCAATTCCAATCGACGTGGCGAAGTCTCCACTTGCACTATTTGAACTTCCCAAACTGACGGACAAATCCCCACTTGCTGTATTGCCGCCACCTAATGCTACCGCATAAGAACCCGTTGCATCACTCACCGCCCCTAATGCTACCGAGTATTTCCCCGATGCTTTATTATCTTCTCCTAAAGCAGTAGAACTAATGCCTACGTTACTATCATTCCATTCGTCTCCCGTGATAGTACCCGCACGAAAGGCACCTTTGCTTTTATCAAAAAAGAATTTCCTTTCGGTACCAGAGCTATGGCTTAAGCTATTCGTCCCAAATAGAAAGTCATCGCTGGTATCGGTGCCATAGGTCACTCCGCTATTGGATATAAAGGCACTATTCAACGCAATAGCATTGCCTCCACTAATGCTTAAATTATCGTTGGATAAGCTCAAGGTTTGTTTAAAGCTACTCAAACTTAATGATTTGGTACTTTGCCCATCGCTTTCCAAAGAAATTTGTAGATTATTACCCGAAAGGGAAAATACGTCAATCTTTTGGTCGTCCGTATTGTCTTTGAAACTGCTTAAATCGACTGTCTGTAAATCTTCGCCATCATCTTCCAAGGATAATCGTAAGGAATTACCCGAAAGAGAGAAATTATCAATGGTTTGATTGTCGGTATCGGTATCCACCGTTTGGTCCGTCCAAGTATAATTTCCGTTACCATCGGTTTTTAGGACTTGTCCGTCCGTTCCGCCCGTTGGCAATTCAATTTCGTTGGTGGGGTCGGCATCCGCATCATCCGCCGAGGTGATATATCCGTTGTTGCTCACGAAATCATCTACTTCGGTTTCGGAGAGTTGGGTATTGGTATCGGTATCTACGGTTTGGTCAACCCAAGTATAATTTCCATTACCATCCGTTTTTAGGACTTGTCCATCCGTTCCACCCGTTGGTAGTTCAATTTCGTTGGTGGGGTCGGCGTCAGCATCATCCGCAGAAGTAATATAGCCATTGTTACTCACGAAATCATCTACTTCGGTTTCTGAAAGTTGCGTATTGGTGTCGGTATCTACGGTTTGGTCAACCCACATGTAATTTCCGTTATCATCGGTTTTGAGGACTTGCCCGTCCATCCCACCCGTTGGCAGTTCAATTTCGTTGGTGGAGTCGGCGTCAGCATCATTTGTACCACTTAAATCTTTCCAATCGTTACCGTCATAAAACCAGAAACTTCCCGTTTGGGTATCAAATACTAGCAAGCCAGTAGCGGGACTACTAATGTCCGTTCTTTGGGTGCTGGTCATTCTGGGAATTAATATTCCTTTATCCGTGCTACTTACGTCTAGCATTGCAGAGGGGGCGGGTTCGCTGTTGTCGGTATTGATGCCGACCTGTGCATGGAGCAAAGCAAACGGAGCAAAAAATAGGAATAAAGTGAGTATTAATTTTAGTGAATTGGACATGATATTTCTATTTTTTGGCTGGTAAGTTTGATGTTATATCTGTATTAGCATTAATAGTTGTTTGCAACTGCTGGAGCATTGTTTCAAGTTGATTGATTTTGGCGACTTGCTTTTTCAATGCTTCAATTTCCTCCAGTTGCTTTTTTAGTTGTTCATTTTCTTGTTTTAAACTGGAAACTTCCTCGCTCAAATCACCAATAGCTGCTTGTTGCTCTTGTATGGCTTTTACCAAATAAATGGGTAAAGAGGATAGATTCGCATCCAGATAGGTTTCCTCTTCAATCTGTATTTCTCCCACCATTTCTGGGAAAACCGTTTGTAATTCCTGCGCAATAAAACCTCTAAAAGTTGTCGCTAAGGCAGTAGAATCGTAACCCGTTTTGGTATTGTATTGAAAGGAGACGGGACGAAGTTGAGTGATTCTAGCTAAGGCACTGTCTATGTTTTGAATGTTGTGTTTGAGCCTTCTGTCGGAGTAGTTTGTGAATTGGGTGAAGCCGTTAGCGGCAGGTTCGCCATTGACGGTGAGTTTGTAGGCGGGAGCTGTAGTAGTGAACTCCCCTATACCAACATTGCCGCCACCTCTAACCAAAATAACATCTTCTGGACTGAAGCGATTGAGGTTGAAAAACGAGTTATACATATCTATGCTGCCGCCACCAGGTGCCACTGTGAAATATCTATTATTAGCGGTGGTTTCTACTTTCAATACATCAGACCCTCCGCCAAGGACGTGTAGTGTAGCATCAGCAGTATCCACACCAATACCTATTCTGCCATTGTCAGTAATAAAAATTCCTTCATCATCACCATCCTTGGAAAGCCAATTATCACCAAGTTGGACGTTTTGGGTAGCTAGGTGATTACCTAAATTATCTCCTGTTTCTTCCACCCAATTGAGATTTCCATTGCCATCAGTAGAGAGTACTTGATTAGTAGAGCCATCTGAATTTGGAAAAGTATAGTCATTTATAGTTACTCCTTCGTTCCCCACAGTCATTTCAATAGGTCCTTCATAAAATACTTTAAAGAATAAATCTCTACTTGGATTATTTAAAATTATACCTCCCGAATAAGGATTGTTTAAACTAAAAGTAAGCCTATCTTTATTATCAATACTGATAGTGTAAACAGAACCTTGGTGTTGTTGAATATTTAAACCTGAAAAATCAAATGTAAATTCATAGTACCCTGAACCAGTTACATCTGCGGTTACTGACCCTAATAAGGTACCAGTTGTTCCTTCCCCACTATAAATGCTTACTGTCCTGTCAGAGGAACCATCTAAATACTCTAGTGAAACTTTCGTTAGCACCCCATCCGCTGTTGCCGTGTAGGATTGCCAAAGCGTTCCAGGGTCGTCGAATATACTAGTTACACTCGTATTATTAGCCCCCAAATTTTCTACACCGTCGCCGCCTAGTAAAACGCTTAATCTTGCTACTGGTGCTGTCCCAATGCCCACATTTCCATTCAATTCCATATTCCCATTTTTGTAAATCCGAAGGGCATCCGAACGGTTGGAGGTGCTAGTCCCATTTCCTATTACGAACAGTCGGTCGGCATTATTAAAATTAGTTGTATCCGCTGCTTGATATTCTGTATTGTAAGTACCTAGTACGACTTCTCCATACGAAATGGCCTTGGTTCCTCTGCCTATTGCTAATGAAATATCACCGATAGCAGCCGACTCCATGCCAAGGGCAGCAGAAGTGAAACCTGTCGCCTCGGTTCTGAATCCAAAAGCTGTGGCTCTATCTCCACTTGCCATTGATTCACTACCAAAAGCGGTGGATATATAACCCGTTGCCTTGGTGTTATCACCAAAACTGGTAGCGGAAATATTGCTGGCCTCCGTTTCTTTTCCAAAGGCAGTAGCAGCCTGTAGCGATGCTTTAGTAGTATGCCCAAAGGCAATTGCTGCAAAATCTGTGGCTTCCGCTTGAAAACCCAAAGCCACAGCACTATTGGCAGTTGCTTTAGCATTATTGCCGAAAGTCGTCGAAAAATCACCCGTAGCGAGGGTTTTAAATCCAAAGGCGGTGGCAGAGTTTCCACTCGCTTTAGTATCGTCTCCCGCAGTAATGGACGCATAACCACTAGCCTCTGTTCCATCTCCGAAGGCGGTAGATATAGCACCACTCGCTTTAGTATTCGCTCCGAAGGCGGTTGCCACGACTTCGCTAGCAATGACTGCGTCTCCGAATGCTACTGCCGATTCTGCACTAGCGATACTCCCGTTACCAAACGCAAAACTGTAGTCTCCACTCGTTTGCGTATTAAAACCCAAAGCCATTGAAGACTGCCCAACTGCTAGCGTTTGCTCACCGATTGCCGTAGCATTTCTTCCGGTGGCGTAGGTCTCAAAACCTAATGCAACGGCGTTTAAACCCGTGGCTTTAGTATTTTCGCCCATCGCTACGGAGGCTAATCCTAGACTGTCTTGATTCCAATCGTCTGTATTGATAGAACCCGCACGGAAAGCACCACTTGATTTATCGAAGAAAAATTTGACATCTTTGTTGGCTACTCTGTTTAGGCTGTCTGCGCCGAAGACGAAATCATCGTTATTGTTTACTGCACTGGTAATGCCATTTTTAGAGTTGAAAGCACCATTGTTTGCTGACCATGCTAAAGTACCATGGCCATTGGTAGTCAATATTTGATTTTCTGTACCGTCGGTGGTAGGAAAAGTGTAGGTATTATTTATGGTCAATGCCCCATTTAATTCTAGATTTCCACTTTTGTACAGTACTAAAGCATTGGAGCGATTGACATTACTTCGCCCATTTCCAACAACCAATAGTCGGTCACGAGCGTCGTAATCATCCGTGTTAAATGGAATATTAATGACATTGAATACACCCATAGCAACCTCACCGTAAGAAGGTGCATAGTTGTAGTTACCAAACGAGCTCGAGTAATCACCTGAAGCATTAGAAAAATCACCCGCAGCAAAGGCATATTTCCCACTAGCCGTGGTTCTACTGCCCATTGCCGTAGCGTTGTTCCCAAGGGCTCTTGTTTTAAAACCTGATACGTAGGTGTAATTACCTGATGCCGTATTTTGCCAACCCAACGCAACCGCACCTAATCCACTCGCCGTTGATTCTCTTCCTAAAGCTACGGATTCGTTTCCACTAGCGATAGTACGATAACCCATCGCCGTCGAAATAAGACCGCTTGCTTCGGTATTAGAACCATAGGCAAAAGATAAACTTCCAGTAGCTTTAGTATTAGAACCACCTGCAAAAGAAGAGATACCGAGACTATCAATATCCCAATTATTATTACCAATCTGTCCTACTCGAAAAGCCGCTTTATCATAGCTAAAAAATAACTTTTCTTCACTCCCGATATTCAATCCATAATTGATGCTATCGACACCTAGTATAAAATCATCGGCTTTATTTTTAGCATAGGTAATGCCATTTTGAGAAATAAAAGCCCCACTAATCTCCTGCCAATTCTCGCTATAATACCAAAAACTATTGGTTGTGCTATCAAATACCATCAGTCCATTGGCAGGACTGCTAATATTTTCTCGGTCTGTACTGCTCATTCTAGGAATCAAAATGCCTTTGTCTGTGCTACTAATATCTAGCATAGCAGAGGTATCAGGTTCATTATTATTTTCATTAATAGCCACTTGAGCTGAGAGGGAAAATAAGGATAAATGGAACAAGAAAAATACAAGTATTGATTTGGAAGTATGAGTCATCTTTTTAGTTTTTTCATAAGCGATTACCCCTGTAAATTGCTCATTGACAACTACAAATAAGCTGGGTAGCACCGTTATAAACTTTATCAATTTTCTTATGAGTACAAAGTTAAAAGAGACTTCTGTCTAAAATCTTGAACTACTTCAAGAATTGTCTATCTGACATTTTTCAATTTTTTCACCAAAAAGGTAAATCTTGAATTAGTTCAAGATTTTACACAAAAACTACCTGCACTTTTTTGGTCATAATTGTCAATCTAAAAACGACCATGATGGTGAACTGGAATACCCTATTTGTAAAACTCTATTGTTGGTGGAAAGGCTACCGCATAGAAAATATCAACACACCAGTACAGTACAAGGAGGTATTCGATTTGATAAATGATAGCAGTATAGTCACAACGGTCTGCATCCTTTAGCATTAGAGACCTTACTAGACAACCCCATTATTCAACCTATTACCATAAAAAATGAACCCTAATAAAATATTGGTCACTGGTGCGAGCCGAGGCATTGGACAAGCTATAGCATGGCAATTAGCCGAGGCAGGCTATTCTCTGCTTTTGCACGCTAGAAAAGCAGAAAACTTAACTAATACACTACAAAAAATAGCTAATCCAACAGTACATAACCTTCTGATTGCGGACTTTTCGAGTGGGGAATCGGTTAAAAACTTTTTAACTACTTTAAAAAAAGAACACAAAGATTTATATGGCATCATTAGCAATGCGGGGATTACCCTAGACATTGCCGACAGGAAAACCACTCAAACTCGCTCGAATCGTTTGGTCAAAAGTCAATGGAGATAAGCCAATTAAACCTGCTTTTTTGTGATTTAATTCAACAGAAAGCCCTGTTTTATTAAGATTTAAAGGATTGAAAACATTAATAATACCAGGCGTTGATTTTAGAATTTGGACAACTTTGGCGGATAGTGCTTTTAAGTTATCGGGATTGGAGCCGATGATAGAAAAATCAATGGGGAAGGCAATTGAATTAATTTTCATTTCCTTGATTTTGATATGCGCATCAGAATAGGTCTCAAAAATACGCCGCATATCTGCCAGCGTACCGTAAAAAAATCGATTGTCCCAATACTTGAAATTAACTAAAATATCAGCCTCGTTGCTTTCCAAATTAGTGGACAGCCTATTCCAATAAACTTGTGGGTTTCGATGTCCGATATTGCTTGCATAATTTTTGACAAAAGGAATTGTATCCAATACCTGCTCCACAAAACGCACCGCTTTATCGGTGCCTTTAAAATTAGTGCCTGTGGGGGTCGTAATTTCAATAAACACCATCGGCTTATCCGCAGGTGGCAGCAAACTTACCCCAATTTTGGGAAATAAACTGATGCTACCGACCAATAGTAAAATACATAAAATCATCATCAGCCAACTGTATCGAAGGCAAAAATTCAGCGCAGGGCGATACAATTTTTCTGATAGAAAGGTGGTAAATCTATCTATCCAACGACTGTGTCGGCCTTGTTTTAGTCGCATAAATTTCCCTGCTAAAATAAGGGATAAGGTCAGAGCTAAAATCAAGGAAATCAATAAAGTCAAAGAGACGATAATTGGTAACGATTTTATCAATTCACCCGCCCCTTTTCCAAGTTGGGTAAGTGGATAAAAGGCTAAAATAGTCGTTAAAGTAGAACTCAAAATAGCATAGCCAACATCACTTGTTCCTTTGATAGCCGCCTCTTTTGGTGGCAATCCTTCTTTTAAATAATGATTGATACTTTCGACAATCACAATGCCATTATCCACCAATAATCCTAATGCCAAAATTAATCCCGCAATAGAAAATTGTTGTATGTTAAATCCGCTAAAATTGAGCAAGGCCAAGCCGACCAAAATACACAAAGGAATATTGATGACAATAATACTGGCTGCCCTAACCCCAATGAATAGGACAATTACCAAACCAACTAGTAGCATTCCTTGCCATAAACTCGTGCTAAATTCATCAATTTTTTGGTTAACTGCAGGAGCTTGTTCAAAAGCAGTTTCCAATTGAATATTTGGAGGTAGGCTTTGACTAAAATTTGTTATAATTGCTTTAACCTCTTCAGAAACGTGCAAAATATTCGCCGCATTTTTCAGCGTAACATTGACCCATATAGCTTTTTCACCATTAAAGCGAGCAATCTATCGATTATCTACGTAAGTTTTGGAAACTTCTTCAATTGGAATTCCCGCTATACCTGGTACATATACACAAAATGGTTGTTGAAGACTGCAAAGTTGTTCGCCTAATGGTTTATTAAAAAGTTTAGTTGCAATTCCTTTGTTTCTTCCTTTGCGAAATGTTATTTGAGAAGTGTTTCCATTATCCGAAAATGAGATTGATATGGCACCAGTTCTTTGTAAGCATCCCGTCAACCACGTCCCCACCTAACAAAAAAAAGGCGCACTAAAAAGCACGCCTTAATTTTTTTGGGATATTCTATTATCTCATTCCATTCATATCAATGCCCTACGCTGCACATAGAAAACACTTAAATTCAGGATAATTAAACCAAAGATAAGCAAACCCCATTGGCTCATTGTTGGAATAGGTTCTGAAGGAGTTACAACCACAGGAGTTAGGCTTGGATTATTGAGACGGGCTATCCTATCTATACTAGTTCCATTGGTAGTAAACTGTCCTCCAATAAGGACCTTTCCATCGCTTTGTACCGCTACGGACCGAACGAAACTAGTTGCTCCAAAACGAGGGTCAAAGGAGGTATCCAAAGAACCATCGGCATTGAGACGGGCTATACTATTTCTACTAGTTCCATCAACGCTAGTAAAATCTCCTCCAATAAGGAC
>JBCCQK010000011.1:0-41516 GCA_039024375.1 Bacteroidota bacterium | reverse complement strand
TACTGCTAAGAGTATGTTTAAAAATATTATTGTGATAATTTGAAAACTTCGTAATTATCTACTGAAATGAGTCTGATGGTCAGATGGCTTGATGGTCAACGTGACGTAAGAACCATCAAACCATCAGACCATCAAAAATTTTCTTGAAAGTTGCAAGTCATTGATTTTAAGATAGTTGAAAATTTAAACATACTCTAAGGTAGAAAACCATTCGGCACTTATTATTGGCTAAGTATTATTTGTTTGACATTCTTTAAATAAATTGCCCTGTAACTCGAATTTAGTCGTTGATTTTTTTGAGAAGTACTCACTGCTACTGCTTACTGCCACTGCTTACTTTCTAAAAATTTACCATTTAATCATCCGATGCTTCTTCCTCCTCCGATTCAATCGGCCAAGTCATCAATTCCTCTTCCGTAAACATTTCTTGACGGTCAGCAGTCTGGTTGCGCAGGTCGGTGATTACCTTGGTATCCATGTTGAACCAAACGGACTGGCTAGTGAACCCATTTTTAATGTAGGCTAGAATGTCTTTGATTCTTTCGTCGGTTAAATCGGGATTGTTTTTGATACCTGGCATAACGGCGGCGCCTTCGTAGATTTCTCCATGTACCGTAATGGGCCCTTTCAAACCGTTTAACATAATCAATACCAACCGCTCGGCGGGCCCATCGACGTATTCCGACTGATAAAGTGGTGGGGCTAAATTTTCCATGCCTTTACCGTCCATTCCGTGACAAGTTCCACAGTAGGTATTGTAGAGTAAAAAGCCCCGAGTTCGGTTGTCTGTAATGTCTGCCGAACTCATTACCAATAGTTTTTTATCGTCTTCCGCTTGGTTCGTCAGCGTAGTTTCTAATGCTTCCGCCAAATAGGGTTCCCCCTTTTGCGACGATTTTAATTGAGTCAAAACGGCCAATTCTTCTCCCGCTAAACTACTCAATAAAGCATCGGAGATAATTGGGTCATCGGCGTATTTTTTGATAAGTGGAGTAGCCATGGCCGATTTCTGTGCTTCGGGTACTTTTATCAAGGAATGTGCTAGTTGTAAATGGTGTTGATAGTTGGACGATGCGGCGGCTTTTTCAAAAATGGGTAGTAGCTCGGTGGCATTAGATTCGTCAATGATGGTTTTGGCCAAAACGACAATTTGCTGAAAAACCGAAGCGTGCACTTCTGAAAGACTATTTAATAACTCGGGGGTCAAAGCGCCCATGCCTTCCAAAGTCCAAAGTGCGGAGATTTGTCCGAGGTACTGTTGATTGTCTTTGGCAATTTTAGTGATATTCGACAATAGTGACTTATCATTCGCAAAAACCAATTTCTTCTGCGCATTGATGCGTTGCCAAGCATTTTTGGATTGTAGCAATGGCACCCATTCGGCTAGAGGAAGTTGGCTCAAATCGGGTCTCGGAACCGCTTGATTCAAACTATCCGTCACTCGATAAATGCGACCGAGTAAGGGCAACTTATCCATGCCTTCCTCAATAATTTTTTCTTTGAGGTAGCTAGTCATGTAAGCCCGATGCTGGATAATGGCACGGCGCATATCCACAACGTACAGCGCACCGTCGGGACCATTGTTGAGATTAACGGGGCGGAAAGTTGGGTCCGTAGAAGTCAAAAATTCGGTTCCTTCGCTCGTTGGTAGCGCAGAGATTTTACCATTTTCCATCGTCATATCAAATCGTTTAACCAAATTACCTGCCGTTCCACAAACGAACGCTTGGTTGTAGTAACTTTCTCTAAATTGGTCACCTCGATAAATCAACGGGCTGCAAGCAGAGGTAAAGGCTTTGGGACGGCCTTCTTCGTCATAAACCCCTTCCACGTATCCTCGATTAACTAAGGTTGGTCGAGCGGGATAGAAGCGTCTCGACTTGGAAAGATTTTGTCGCTCCAGATTTTTACTAGCAAAATAGGGGTTGGCGTTGACTTGGTTGGACATGACAAAATCGCCATAAATAGGATTGCTGTTGTCGTTATAGTACAATCGACCTTGGTCGTCGCTGGTGATACCCCATTGTCCTTTTTTATAGGTGGCTTCCACGTGCCATTGTCCATCTCGGTATTGGTAACGACGGTCCGATTTAGCACTGTAAATCCAGTTGTCTAAATTATATAACAAACCGTTAGGAGCGTGTTCGATATTTCCCCCCATGGAGTACATGGAATCGACCAATTGGTGTTCGCCCGGCTGGTCATTTTCGATGGGTACCCACCACAAATTAGGTGGTTCGGCGTACAGTAAACCACCATTAACCAATTCGATAGCACGAGGAAGTACCAATTCGTCCAAGAAAACCGTTTTTTTGTCCATCATGCCGTCTCTGTCCGTATCCTCTAGAATGGATATTTTACCATCGGGAATATCCTCACCCGACCCGTCAATATCTCGCATGTAGCCCGTCATTTCTAAGGTCCAGATTCTTCCTTTTTCGTCAAATTCGATTTCGACCAAAGAATTTAGGAAAGGTTCGGCCGCAACGGCTTCTATTTGAAAGCCTTCTTCAACAATAAATTCGCTGGTTAAATCGGGTTTTTCGGGCGCAGTACAGGCAGCAAACAGGAGGGCAACGAAGAAAAATAGTCGTAGTAACTTATTCATATTACAGAGATTGGACTTTCGTCAAAAAAGCGGCACAAATAAGTCTAAAGTTAAGGGATTCCCAAAAAATAAAGGGGATTTCCGCCAAGGTTAACGATAGTTCCCCCTATTTTTTACTTTTCTCTTAGATTTGAATTTCTCTTCGTTTTTCTAAATTGAATGGAGCACTGCCTTGACTCTTTCTTTACGTTTGGGCGTAACTAAAAATTCGCCAGAGAGCAATGTCTGCAAGGTGGTTTTAGCCATTTCTTTCTGACCCATTTTCAAATAGGTTAACCCTTTGTACCATACTGCATCATCTAGCAATGAACCTTTTGCCTGTAATACATCAAAAGTGACTACCGCTTTCTCAAATTGCGCCGTTTCTAGGTAACAGATTCCTAGTAGTAATATCCATTTTGGGTTAAGCTTTTGACTATCGGTAGTCGATAATTTTTCAATGACTTGCGAATAGTCTTTTTGCTGATAGGTTTCCACTACTTTATCGAAATCAGTAGGTGTAGCTGTTCCGCTACGGTCGAAACTGAAGGTGGGCGTTTCGTAATATTGGGCAAATAAGTCCTGCGTATCGGAGGTCCCAAATTGGTTGAAAGACCACCAAAATAGGCCGATTAAGAACAACAGGGAAGCGGCTAAAAACCAAGCACGTCGATACATTGGAATTGTCGTCGTAACCGATTGGCTTGGTTGGGTCGATAATTTTTCTAGGCGACTTCTAAAATTGGCTTCTACATTCAGTTGAATAGCGTTATGGATTTCTTTTTCAACGGCGAAGGCTTTGGCTAACGCCTCATCTTTGGTTAGTTGTTGCCGAAATTGTTGCGCTTTGGCGTCGTCCAATTCGCCCCGTAAATATTTTTCGATAAGGTCTTGATTTTCCATATTTGTGGAAGAAGTAAGTTTTGAAAATTAGCATTCTGTTCAACTCGTCACTAGTCAACTAATCACGAATTACTACATCAAGTTAATTCGGCAATTAATTCCGCATTTCCCAGTACTTTCGTACGGAGTCGCTGCAAACAGCGTGCTTTTCGATTTTTGGTCACCGCCGTGCTTTTATCTTCAAAAGCGGCTTGTATTTTTTTCATCGACCATTTTTGAAAATAGAAAAGGTGCAATACTTTCTGACAATCTGTCCCAAGGTTTTGAATCAACCGTTGAATCAATTGGGTTTGTTCGGATTGAACGATTGGTTCCAGAGCGGTTTCCGTTAGCGGTATAGCAGCTTCGTTGACCGAAGTTAACGCAATTTCACGCCCCTGTTTTTTCAGTCTATCCCGAAGTTGATTCTGTGCAATGGCGTACAGTAATGTCTTAATCGTACTCGTCAAAATAAATTTTGGCCGATTGGCTACTTTCCACAAAGCGACGATGGTGTCTTGAAATACATCCTGCGTGATGGTTTTTTCAACCTTGTTTTTTACCACTAAACTTTCCACTAAGCCAAAATATTGTTGGTATAAATGCTGGCAGGCGAGGTCTTCACGAGTGGCCTCGCCAGATTGTAAGTGTTCGATGATATGCTGGTCCGTCATGAAAAAAGGGAGTTATACTTACATGTAAATACGTAGAATAGAAGTCATTCCGCTGTAATATAGATTGAGAGAATAGATGTATAAAATATAGGAAACAATAAAAATTTTGTAACTATTTACCGTCCCACATCAGCAACTCCTAAAAGGGCAAGATAGTCAATGCTACTGCTCGAAATTGTCAATGCTACTGCTCGAAAACTTTATGAACTGTATAGACTTTATGGTAAAAAATAGCGCTAGTTAGTTAAAAAATTTCGATGATATTCCCATTTGTCCCCCGTAGCAAATCTCGCTTCTCTGTTCTCTACTCTCGCTTCTAAATAGTGATGCTTGGACTAAAGATAGGTGGATTCAACAAAAAACTTACACGATTTTAGGGCTTTTTGGAAATTTTGGGATGATTGGTGCATTGTTTTATTGGAGGATGGGTATATTGGAACAATAGTACAAATGAATATTTCTCAATACCAAGTTATTTGTTGAGAACCCGATAACCTCAAATTCTAAATATGAATCAGCCAAAGGTCCTGTTTTTAAAAAATACACTTCCCTGTTTAACGAAATGTATCGGTATTACAAGCATTCTACTAGTCTTCTTTAGTAGTATTTTAACCGCTCAGTTAGACACCATTATATCCCCTAGTTTTAGATACGGTTGTAAGGGAGAAGGAATAACACTTACCTTACCAGATTCTCTTAGTGATGCTAATTTTCAATTCGAATGGGAATTGGAGGGAGAAATAGCCGCACCTCCTACTAATAATTTGATTTACGAAATCAATGCTTTAGATAGCAATAGTACGGGCAATTATTTTTGCAAAATAAATAGGAATATTGACTCTATCTATTACGGTCCTATCACGGTTCAAACCTTCTTGGAGGATAGTTTAGGTGGGAAGTATTTTCCCGACCAAGTAATTATTCAATTTAATTCTGGCGTAACCTTAGCTGAGATAGATTCGCTTAGGGATACTTTTCAGGCGGTTCAATTGAAGGAATGTATTTGCGATACGCTCGTTTTGTGGCAACTCAATTTGCCTATTACAATAGATGGTGTCCCAATTATAAACATTGAAGATGCCGTAGGTAGTTTAATGTCTCGACCTGCTACCAAAAGTGTAGAGCGTAATTATTTGATAACCGAAAATAGTACTAGTAAAAACCAAGTTTCAAGGAAAACGGGTAGGGATAGCTATGTAAAAGAAGATAGGATAGCTTCTAGTAATAGCTTACTGCCGCCTATCAAAGTGGCCATAATTGATAATGGTATCAACGAAGCGCATCCCAACCTCGCAGCTAAAATCAGAACGAATCCTAGCGAACAAATCTCCGATGAAGTGTTCATCGACGACGATGATAACTGCGAAGTGGATGATATTTCGGGGTACGATTACGTTGAAGATAATAATACGCCCGACGTTAATTTTTTCTCCCACGGAACTAAAGTGGCGCTTATCATTGACAGTGTTTTTCAGCAATTTGGCAATACTTCGGGATACCGTCTAGAAATCATTAACGTTCGTTCCTTGGATGACGATGGATTGGGAAGCCTTTTCGATTTAATCTGTGGGACGTATTACGCCCACGTTGAAAATGCGGATTTAGTAAACATGAGTTTAGGTTACCAATCGGCTTACAGGTCTGAAATTTTTGAAGATATTATTAGTGTGGGCACAGATAAATGCCAAACGCTATTTATAGCTTCTGCTGGAAACGAGCGGGAAAATAATCGCTTGGTTCCGCATTATCCGTCTAATTTTAATGATTTAAACGAGCGGTTAATTGCTGTTGCTGCGGTTGATTCAATGTTTAGAGGAGACGTATTTACAAATTCTTCTTCTCAATACACCAATTATGATTCTAGTTCAATTGATGTAATAGCGAAAGGCTATTGGCGTTTAGCTTCTGCAAATAATGTTTCTAGCATTGAGGAGGGTACGTCTATGTCTGCTGCTTTTGTTACAGGGATTTTAGCCGCATTAAAATCACATCGGTTTGACGCATCGGGATTGCAATTGAAAGACTTTCTGCTATCAAATTCGTTGACTCAAAAAAATCAGCAATTAGATACTATTTCCAAAATGGGGTTAACTATTAATAATGATGAGTTAACTAAAGTGATTTTAATTGCAAATCAAGACCTCCCGCAGGTTTGTAATATAATTGTAAACGATAAGGAAGAAATATCTGAAGTACTTCCTATCAATAGCTTCCCAAATCCTTTCCACGATGGAGTGAATTTCCAATTTACCTTAAAGCGTCGTTCGCAGATACAGATTAGGCTAGTTAATTCAGTGGGGCAGATGATTTTTCAAACGAAAGAAAATTACCCTGCGGGCCAACAAGCCTATTATTGGAACAGTACGGCGCATCCTGTTCCGCTGAGTAAAGGCGTCTATTTTTATAGTATTTCTATTAACGGGGTGATGCACACTGGTAAGTTGATTTATCATTAAAGCCTAAATAAAACAGTACCAATGAATAAAGCCTCCAGAATAGGTCTCGTCATATTATTACTCTCTACCTCCTACTTTAGTCGGGGGCAAAATGATTTGGAAAAAGAAACGATTACTAAGAACTTTCAAACAGCAATCGAACAACTGAAACTAGCTAGAGCTAAAGAAAAGAAAGATAGCCTATTTGACACTCTTTTGGAACAAATAGACTCACACGAAGCCTATATTGAAGATAGCCTAAAGGCAATAGTCTATCACCAATTGGGGCATTTTCATTATAATAATTACCAAGATTTAGCAGCCTTGAAGGCGTATAAAACTGGTTTGCGTCTTCGACAGAATGCCTTACCTACTTGGCATCCTGATTTGGCGGGAAGCTATTATATGACAGCCGTTCTCCAAGCATTTGTCGGGGAATTGGAGTATTCTTTAGCCAATTATGTGAATGCGGGAAAAATCTACGAAGGACTTGGACGAGATGCGGATAAATTGGACTGTAATATCAATCAAGCCAGTTTGTTGGTACAATTGGGCGAATACGAAGAGGCGCTCGATTACTTCAACGTATCATTAAAGATGCTTCGTGAAAGTGAAACACCCGATAGGGCGAAAATTGCCCAAATCCATGAAAAACTAGGTATTCTTTACAATAAACAAAAGAAGTGCGAATTGGCTTTGACCCATTTACAAGAAGCCATCAAATACTTCGAAAACGATGAGGTCAAATATCGTAGGCAATTGGCCATCTGTTACGGAAATATTGGAGAGGTTTTTATCAATAAAGAGGTTTTTGAAGAGGCCCTCAATAATTACCAAACGGCTTTGTTTTATCTAAAACAGGAGTATGGGGAAATGCACCAAGACGTTGCCCTTGTTTATGAAAGTGAGGCCGTTGCATTAAAAGGATTGGAGGAGTTAGATAGAGCATTAGATAAAATTGACCAGGCTTATGCTATTAACCAACAGATTTTTAAAGACCAAAAAACGACGGCGTACCGAAGAAATTTTCACAATAAGGCTAGTATTTTCTTAGCACAAAAGAACTATCCAGAAGCGATTCAAAATATTCAAAAAGCGCTACAACAGTCTATTTTTAATTTCAACGAAACGGACTATTGGGTCAATCCCGATTGGTCGTCTGCGGAATTTTTAGGGGCCAGAATTGATGTCTTGCAAGATGTAGAACTCAAAGCAACCATTTTCTATCAGTGGTATCAATCTTCGCGAGAATTGAAGTATTTACAGGCTGCGAATGAGACCTATCTACAAGCGATAAAACTGATTGAGTTGATGAGTAATGAGTTTTCAGCGAAAGCGTCGAAGCAATTTTGGTTGAAATCCACCTTTCCAATTTTTGAAAAAGCCATAGAGGTAACGATACAATTAGCGCAACAAACGCCACAAGTGAGTCAACAGCCAGCTATGTTTTACATTATGGAACAGAGTAAGGCCATTTTGCTGATGGAAACGCTCAATGGAAATAAAGACAATCTACTAAAAAATATTCCAGATAGTATTCGGTATCAAAAACGGAAATTGTTATCCAGCATCAGCGAAGTGGAAAGGAAACTCATTGATTTAAAGCAAGCTCAAATGGTAAAGGACAGCGCTTTGGAATTGGTAAAGGCGAATTTGGCTGAACTAAACGTAAAAAAATTCGAGTTGTTAGAAATAATTAAAAAGAACTTCCCGAAGTATTATGAACTGACTCGAAAAAAAGAAATTGTTCCTCTCCAAAAAGTAAAACAACAGCTTCATGAACACCATGCCCTCCTAGAATTCTTCTACGGCGAATCTACCATTTACGCTATTGCGTTAACCAATAACCAAGCCATCGCAATTGACTTACCAAAAGCGGATATCCCAACTAAAATAGTCGCTTTTCGGGCGCTACTCGCCCAACCTAATCCACAGAACATGCTCCCTTTAAAAAAATTGGGAGCAGAACTCTATACTGCGCTTCTACAGCCACTATTATCGAAAATATCTGCGGATATTACCGACCTAATCATCATTAGAGATGGAGACTTATATAGTTTACCTTTTGAATTGTTCGTTCGAAATGAGGTCAATGTACCTTCCAATTTTGCGGATATTTCTTTTCTTCAGAAGGACTACACGATAAACTACGCATTGAGCGCTACGTTATTTTTTGAAAAAGTGAATACTTCAACTGACCCACAGGTAGCCTCTGGTTTTGTGGGTTTTGCGCCGTCTTTTATGGGCGAAAATTCTTTTTTGGCCAACCGTTCTTGTTCAATTGACAATCTCGGTAAATTAGATTTTAATGAACGCGAAGTAGAGTCGATTCGACAGATAGTAGGCGGGCAGTCAATTGTGGGAAATCAAGCTAGTAAAACTGCCTTTTTGGAGGCGATTAATCACGTTGATATGCTTCATCTTGCCACCCACGCCTGCGTCGATGACCAACACCCAGAACAAAGTCGAATCTATTTCACAGACGATTACTTGTATCTACACGAACTGTATAATCTATCTTCTCGGGCTAAGATGGTAGTTTTAAGCGCCTGCGAAACGGGTATTGGCGCCTATCAGCAAGGTGAAGGTATGATGAGTTTATCGCACGGATTTGCTTACGCAGGTGTACCGAGTATTACGACGAGTCTCTGGCCCGTCAACGACCAATCCACCGCCGAACTCATGACCTACTTCTACCAACACCTAAAAATGGGCAAAGCCAAACACGAGGCGCTTCGACAAACCAAATTGGACTATCTCGCCAATCAAGAAAGTGTGGAGAAATTGCATCCTTACTACTGGGCGGGATTTGTTCATGTAGGAGATGTTTCGCCTATCGAATCGGCGCCGTCTTTTGTGGTTTATTACGTCTTGATGGCCGTTTTTTTATTGTTACTAGTTGGTGCTTTATACTTTCGAGTTATCCAGAAGTCGGACGGGCAAGAGTATCAATTAAGAAGACAAAATTAACGATATATTTTTTTTGACAGGGTTTTAGGATGAACAGGTTTTTTAACTTCGTATTTATCGGAGATTTAATCTCTGATAATCACAATCATGTTAATCTTGTAATCCTATCTAAAAGAGTTACATTATTTCTGTCTTAGTACTTACTTACTGCAAAGAATTTTTTGCCCATTCCCCCCACTCATACGCTTCGCCTCCAAAGAAAACAATGTAAAAACCACGCACATCGGGGCGGGCAAAACGGGCGCTAGTCATGTATCCGTCCAATTGTTTTCGGACTTGTTCAACGACCGTATCAAGTTTATCTTTTGCGGATTTTTTGACGTATTTGAGCTCTAAAACGATGTCAAATTCTAGCGGAGTGTTAGGTAATCTTTCCAAGAAAATATCGGGATACCCTCTTTTGGATTCGTACTCACTGTGAATGAAATAAGATTCGTAGGGAAACAACAAGCCAATCATTAAAGTTTGCAGGTGTTTTTCTCCATACACTAGTTCGTCCCGATTAGAATGGTTCTCGACCAATACCTGTTCCACTATTTTTAAAAATGGGGCCAGGTTACCTTTGCCTAGCAGCGCGGTAACTGCTTGGCCAATGGGACGCGTTGCTTTTCCAAAGCGAGTTTGGGCTAAGAAAATAGCGGTAAAATATTCAAAGTAGAGTTTTTTAATCACATAATTGGGTATCTCACAACGCCAGCCAATCAGGGATTTTTCTTTAAACGACAGCATCCCCATGTAATAGAGTAGGCTCAAAAAATCGTCTTGGGTAAATTCGTGTTCCAGATTAAATAAAAGCGTTAGCGGAAAATCAATATGTCCTTTTTGCACCAATTGTTCCAGTAGTTCGAAGCGGGCCACTTCCTGCTGTCCGATGCTAAAGATATTTCGGATTTTTCGGTAGTCGGAGACTACGTTTGTATCCAGCATTACTTCGGGATAGCTGTTATCAATGCCGTACTGTTGTAAGAAATAAAGTATCATATCGGGATTAAACAACGGTTGGTTGCGGCTACTGGCAAATTGATAGCCATCGTACCATTCCGCTAAGTCGGACAATATTTCGGGTATCTTTGCTTGCGGAATCTGAAACTTATGTAATATCTCCTTCACTTCGGCGTGCGTGAAGCCCATCATGTCGTGAAAAATGGGGTTGATGGTAATATTGCTGCCAATATTAAAACCGCTCGTCAGAGAATCTAACGTAATGGGAGACACCCCTGTGATGAAAATACGGTCTATAATCCCCTCTCCCGTTGCTGTTTTAAGACTTTCGTAAAACTTACGCACAAAACCGTTGGTACTAACATCACTCTTGAAACGGTCCAAGTCAAAAGATAAAAGTTCATTTGCAAAGTGGTCGTACTCGTCGATTAAAACGTAGATTTTAGAATGGGTAGATTTGGATGAAATAACGCTAAATAGTGCTTTTAAAACTCCTTCTGGACTCGTTTGGGTTAAGATATTTTGTTGGTCTTGGTCGGTAAAAAATTGTTTGTAAGCGGATAAAAATTGATGAACACTCGTAACCACATTATCCAAAAAGCCCCTATAGGTACTTTCGTGCGTTGCGGTATCAATTCTGCTAAATTCTAAACGCAAAATCAGATAGCTATTAGCCAAGCTGGTTGGATGTTTTCCGATGTAGTATTGACCAAAAAGGGAGGAAAATTCTTCTTTGTGTTCCAAGCCATAGTAATGTTGTAATATGCTGATGAAAAGGCTTTTACCGAAGCGACGGGGGCGTAGAAAAACGAGATACTTAGAAGGCCAATTTTCTAGTTTCTCAATAAATTGAGTACGGTCTAAATAGAGATATTTATTGGTGATAAATTTGTGAAAATCGCTTTCCCCATAGGGTATCTTTAACATATTATTACTCAGTTTAATTATTTCACAATAGGAAGCGCCTTCTTCACAAAGATAAATAATTTGTCGCCAATCCAATAAGTTACTCATTCGCGAGTCGCTTCAATTAAGTTTTTTTTACTTTTCGTAAAAAAATTTCCCTTCCCCTATTACCTTTTTCCTCTATCCTCTATTAAGTAGCAAAAGCCAATGGAAAGAGGACTTTACTCCAAAATATCGGTAAGCATCTTTTTGTAATAACAAATAAGTAACGGACACTAAATGAAACCATTTTTCAACGGTAAGCACACTGGTTGAAGGGCTATTGCTATGTCTGAAACGAAAAAAACAATCGACAAACGCAGCAAATTGACCGCATTTGTAAAGGAAAAGAGATGCCCAAAACCAAGGTCAACAAACTCATTATTTAACCTAAAAATATTTTTTAATTATGAAAAAGGATTGGACAAATCGAACGGTTCAAAAGCCATTGTTTGTAGTATTTCCGATTATTGAAGTGGATTTACTAGATATCTGAGCAGGCAGAAGAGGGGGTTGGGTGCACTCACCGAATCGCCTCTATTTTTTCTCGCAACCACGAGGCTGCGGTTAGTGGTTTGGTCGTGGCGAGTAGTTGAAGTAATACTGCTTTTTCTCTACTACCGTACATTTTCAATTGAGCAGGAATGAGTTGCGCTAATAATTTACTGAAATTTTGGTATGCAATAACCTTTTCTGCGTGAAAGGATAAGTCTCTTTCCAAAAACTTTTGGTAGGCTTGTAAAGCAGCTAGTAGGTAGTCGTAGAGGGTCGAATCTTTACTGAATAACTCGTAGAAGCAACGTAGAGATAACGTTCTAGCGGACAATTCTAGTAACTTATTGTCGAATTTTAGAGTAGCTAGTAAATGGGTGGCTTGCGTATAATTTTTCTTAAAAAAGTGATAAATAGCTTTTCCTAGAGTGGCAATTTCTTTTGAATTATTGCCCGTTATTCGTGTAGCGTATTTTTGTAGAAAATCTTCTACCCAAGTAAATTTTGTTAGTTTTGACCCAAACATAACAATGTTTATGAAAAGAATTTCATTGAGCGTCCCGTTGTCGAATAATATTTCTTCTTCAATTCCCAATTTATACAAGGAAAAAATAGTTGCTTCTAATTCAGTTTGCTCTGTTCTGATGGCTAGTTTAGCGTGGTTAATCAAGACGACTAATAAGGACTGTTGGTCTTCTTTTCTCAGTTTTTCTTTGTTTTTAAAAAAGGAGATTTTTGCGTCCTCGAATGCAATCAACGTTGGTTTTTCCAATAAATCTAAAAATTTCTCGTACAGTTGAGTTAAATCATTGTCATTATAGAATAGGTTGACTTTTGTTGGCTGATTGGCATAAATAATACCTCTATTTTTTTGGTACAAAGTTAATCGTAACCGCTCTAGTCGAGAAAATGCGGCCAAGCTATCGTAGGCTTTATTGAGCCAAACCGCTTTCTTGGAGTTGGGAGATTCCCAGAAATATAAAGCCCTTTCTAAGCCATATTTTTCTAAGAAATAATCGGCATCTCGAAAGGGTAGGAAGTCTAAATCATCTAATAGTTGTTCCGTTGCTCGTTGAAAAGCAACGGTGTAATTTCGCTGTTGGTATAGCTTGGCCAGTGCTTTTCTTTTGGCTATTTCGTCTTGTTCGAAGGTCAATTGTAGTAAATAGTTTTCGACTACTTTATTTAACTTGGATTGTAGATTTCGAAGTTTAATGTCACTATACGTCTCCTTTGGGAATAGTCTCTTAAAAATACGGTCTTTAGTGACCTGTTTGTTGGAAAAATGAGGGTGATGTTTTCGAAGTAAATTAAACAAACGAATGACGTCTTTGCTTTGGGTGTAGTAAGGGCTGCGCACAAAGGAAGCGAAACGTTTGAGTTCTTCCGCACTCAATAATTTTAGGTGATGAATGAGTTTGCTTTGTTGCAAAATGGGGTTGTTTTAAAGGAAAATATTCAATTTAATTATTACAAAAATAAAATATTAAAATGCTGATAATGAGTTTTTTATATGATTAAAAATGGATTGTAAATTAGTTTTAACGCTTACAATTTACTCAATTTGTCTTTGACAAAAGAATAATATATGCAGAAATTTGAATTAAATTTTTAACTACCGATATTTTCCATTTCAACACGTCTTATTGAGCACGACTATTTGAATGGGCCACTTTCAGTCTAGGTTATTGAAGGTGTATATTTTCTTGAAAAAAGGGTTTTCTTATAAAACTTGCCAAGCTAGACGTTCCCAACAAATTTGGCCGTATCGAACGGCCAAATTTGTAAAAAGGGGATTTAAAGGGTGGGCAAAAGTAAATTTTCATTGAAAATTTACTTTTGCTCACCCTTTAAAAACCCTTTTTTGATTTGATTGGACTCGATGTCCAATCAAATCAATATAAAATACAAGGTTACCATTTTTATAAGAAAACCCTTTTCTTGAAAAGAACACAGACTTTGTTTGTGGAATTGCCTCGTCTCCTCTTTACGCTTAGAGGTACAGAATGCTAGCGGAAAGATTTTTCGAATTACCAGATTGCTACTTTCTACACCTTGCTAAAATTTTAAAAAATGGTAAACTATTCTTACTGCATGGCCGAAGAATTTTCTTTAGCAGCGTTGGACCGAGTATTGGAAAACATTGCTTTTGATACCGAATTTAGTATTCCCGAATTGTGTAAAATGTTGGCGCTGAGTAGAACGAGCCTGCATCGAAAAATTACCCAATCGGCGGGTCAATCTATTAGCCTCTACGTTCGGGAATTTCGACTAAGAAAAGCCTATGAACTACTACAGTCAGGGGAACTTTCAGTCAGTGATGTAGCTTATGAAGTGGGCTTCTCGGATTTGGCGTATTTTTCTAAATGTTTTAAAAAGGTTTATGGTGTAGCTCCTTCTAGATTGCTGAACAATGAAGACTGACATTTTTGCTTAAAAACATCCCTTTTTACACATTGGAACATGAGTACAAAACCTTTTTGGGAAAAACGGCTATAATAGCGTCATACAGATGAACCGTGTCCTTCTTCAAAGACTCAAAACCTTCGACTAGTTATAGTTCCATTTCTATACAAGCTACAAATCGAGCATATTTATATGTAAATAACAATAAAAAACCAGGTGATTCGTAGGGCCAGTTTGGATCTGCGAACACCATTGCTATTGCACATTTGCTAATTTCTAAATCTCAACGTTAACTTATGACTACCTTTAGGTTTAGCTGTAAGGCCTGTTGGCTGATGCCCTCATTGAGCATTATTTTTTGTCTATCGTTAGAAGCCGCTAGTCCCCAATTCACCTGTGCTATCCAGTACCAATGTCCAAATGATACAACGGTTGTCCACAGTGTGCACCCCGATTCTACGGGGCGGCCAATTATTATCAATCCCGTTTTGTTGGATACGCTCTACCACGAAGACCAAGCGATTCTACCCGCTTGTAGCGGTATGGCCATCGACCGAACGTGGGTGCTCATTGATACCAATGGCGATACCTGTACTTGTGTACAACGACTCAGTATAGTGCGAGATTTAACTAAAATCAAACTACCCAACGACACTACTTTCCAACGTTGTTTAAGTCCTGTGGAATTCACCAATCTCTTGGTTACAGGAACACCTTCAATTTACGATATTTCGTTAGTGGATTACGAGTATCGACACGATTTAATCGTCGTTTACACGGATAACATTGTTTCGTCGCAGCAAATTCAGCGCTGTTTTGCTTACCTCGATTTCTGTAATCCGACACAGCCACCCCAACCAATTGGCTGCCAATTAATTAATCTAAATTATCCCAATTTTAACTTACTAGAATTAGACCTTAAAGACCCAACGCAAACAAATATTTTGAGCGAAATATGTAACGAGAATGCCGTGCATTTTTGCCTATTGTACGGTGGTTCGATTCCTCCGATAACGGGCGTAGATACGCTAGTTTGGGAATACAACGACGATAATACGGGCTGGCAGGATGTCCAAGATAGCGATTTTGATAAGTTTTGTTTCGTGGCGCCGCCTGGTAAAGTAGCTATTGATTGTGGGAGTAGCGCCACTGGTTTTACCGAAAGGATTTACCGAGCCAAAACCACGGTTATTGACCCCGTTTTAATGGATACTTGCGTTTATACTTCGGATGCCGATACGTTACTGATTTGCTGTCCTATTGACCCCACTTCTTCGCTGACCTTGATGACCAATACGGAGATGTGCGAGGGGGATACGCAAACGGTGCAAGTGATGTTGAATAGTAATGATTTTGTGGAGAATATCGCTTCGAGCTCCTACGTGACGATTGATTGGACGATAAATGGGGTTGCTACACCGAGTTTTGCCAACCAATCCTCATTTAATCATTTTGTCACAGCGGGCGTCAGCGACTACTGTTTTAGTGCAACCGTTACCAATTGCGGTGGTAAATCGTTGACTGTTACCGAGTGTATTCAAATCGACCCAAGGCCCATTTGTGGTACCATCGGTGACGCCGCTGCGCCGCCACATTTAATAGAAATTCTTACGGACTTAGACCCCAACGCCAACAGAGTTTATACCATTTGCCCTTTTAACGATGCAGCTTTAGAGATAAAAACAAATTTTCAAAATTGTATTCCCCAATGGCAATATTCCTTTGACCTTACCAATTGGCAAGGTCTCGGCTACTCTAATTCTCAACAAAACACCAATGTATTGCCCGCAGACTTTTGGCCTACGGGAACCGATTCTATCTATTATCGAATCTCCTGTAGGCCATTGTCCGACCCGTCGGCTTGCGAACCCTGCAACAGCGACACTTTGAAAATCAAACTACGGGCCGCCCCCGATACCGTGATGATTGCGGGGAATAGCCCCATCTGTCCGTCGGGTAGTACCACTCTGACGGTCACGAATCCACAGACAAGTGCGATTCCACCCGTCAATTATACGTGGCTGAAAGATGGCGTCGTCGTTGGAACGGGGACCAGTTTCTCGGCTAGTCAAGACGGTTGTTATTGGGTGGAAGCCTCCGACAGTTGCCAAGTGACGCCTTCCAATCAATTCTGCCTAGATGTTTGCGAAGTCATCCCCATCATCAGTTGCCCGTTGATGCCCAACGAGTGTGCGTATTTGGGACAAAACATCGTATTGAGTGGCTGTGATTCGGAGTCGAGTTGCGGCAATGCGGGCATGACCTACCAATGGGCTTACAACAACGGTACGCTGATAAGCACCAACGGCTGTACGATTGAGCATTTGCCCGCTACTTCGGGCACAACTTATACCTTGACGGTGACGGATGCGAACGGTTGTTCGGCGACGGCGACTCGATTTGTGAAGCCTTGTACGAATTAATCCCTAGAAATTCCAGTGAAAAATTCTAACTAAAAATCGAATTGATGAAAAGTGTATTTAAGCAAGTATTTCTGTATTCTTTATTGGGTCTTTTAGTAACTCTTATCTTTTCATGGAATACCTCAATTCTTAATCCAGATATATCTACGAAACAACGAAATCAGGTAACTGACCATTGTATTTCCGGCACTATTCAAAAAAACTGTGGTACCCCAATAGCGAGTGTAAGCGTGTACATAAATGGGGACGTAACTGATACGGTCATGACAGATATAAATGGATACTACAAATTTTCCAATATCCCAGCGGGTAGTTCGGTTAATCTATCGGCTGCTTACGAAGTAGATAGCTGTCGGGATGACTGTATTAACGTACACGATATGGCGATAATTCGAGGCCAAATATTAGGTGCGAGTAATGCTCTATCGTTCCCTTTTGGGACAATTGCCGCTGACGTCAATGGAAATGCAGTGGGAACTGGAGTAAACACCTTAAACGGTATTAGTACTTTAGACCAAGTAATTATTCAGAGAACCATTCTTGGACAAGGGGAAAATTTTTACACGTGTTGGCGATTTTTAGACCCAAATTTTGATTATCAAAATGGACAAACTGGAACACCCGACCAAATTGATGTTGATAATATTTTAGCCGACGAACAAGTTGACTTCACGGCAGTGCAGATTGGAGATGTTAATAGCTGTTGCGACTCGTTTGGAGCTTCTTTTTTAGAGATTCAAATGGATACGCTTGATTTAAACTGTGATTCTATTCCTACTAATATCAGTATTCCTATCAGCGTCAAAAATTTTAATTCAGTAAAGGGTTTACAGTTTAGTATTAACTGGAATCCAAATCATTTACAATATGTCGGTACTGGAAACTACGGAATAGGGGATATTTATACCAATAGTTTTGGAGAAACACGGACTGCGTTAGGAGAAATCAGTTTTGTTTGGTTAGACCAAGCCGCACAGGGCGTCACCCTTGCCGATGGTACTACTATTTTTGAATTAAATTTTAATGTAGTTCAGTCAATTAGTTCAGCCATCAACTTTAGCAATACACCCGTAACTTCTATCGCCGTCAATCAAATGTTGGAACAGTCTTCACCAATCTATCAAAACGGCTACGTTAAGGTAGACTCTAGCAGTTGCCCTGATACTTGTGTTAATCTTGCTATGGCAACGTACGACGCCTGCCAAGGCGACCAGATATGCCTAGATATTACCGCTAGTAATTTTGTAGATATAGTCGCAATGCAATACACGCTATCTTGGAACTCAAGTATCCTGCAATACATTAATACTCAAAATTATAACCTCAGTGGACTAAATGCTGGTAACTTCAATGGTTCGCTGGCCTTAAGTAATGGTCAATTAGCTAACTCTTGGTTTGATAATACAGCAACTGGGGTCACTGTACCCGATGGAACTGTCCTGTATCAAGTTTGTTTTGATGCGCTTCAAAATGGTTCTACAAATATTGATTTCACCAACGGGTCAGCCTCAATAGAATTTAGTACTAACAGTAGTTTAGTTTGTCATAATCTCACTAATGGCCAAGTGAATATTAATAGTTTGGGAGCAGCTTGTGTCGATTGTGACACCATTGCCGTCCGCCCTGCCATCATCGCCACCGAAAACTGCGTTGTTGTTCCAAGACCGTTTAATCCTATTTGCAACAAGGAATGTACTGGACGTCCCGCTGTCCCGAACAATGGAATGGATACGATGACTACTGCTGATTGCCTTATCACTTGTGATAGTTCCATTCAAATTTATCACGCTGTTCTTCATGCTGGAAGTGCTTACCAATGGTCGGTGGTGGGTGGAATAATTCTCGGAAGTAATATGGCCGATTCGGTGATTGTAGAGTGGGGAAGTCAGCAGCCTGCCAGTGTTATCCTAATCGAAACGGATGTCAACGGTTGTACGGATTCGACGAGTATTTGCATCGAATTCGTCGAAAGCCCGACGGCCAATTTTAGCTACGCCCCCGTTGCCCTCTGTGCGGGTTCGACGATTGATTTTACTAATCTATCGGTTGATGCGGATAGTTATCTTTGGGATTTTGGTGACGGCACCATTTCCACCGATTTTGAACCGACGCATACCTACGCTACGGGAGGAACCAAAACGGTTTGTTTGATTGTGACGAATACGATAGAAGAAATTTTAAAAGAATCCTATTACTATGATAATATGGAACAAGAGCAGTATTGCGCTTGTGTCCAGTCCTGTACTTGTACTGATACCATCAAAATGGATATTGTCATTGACCCCAAACCAGCGCCACCTATTCTTTGCACAGGTACTAGCTGTGTGGGCGATACAGTCTGTTACACTACACCCGACCTTTGTGTAAGTGGCAATTATAATTGGACGGTTGGTACCAATGGCATCATCGTCGACGGTGGTGCTATTACGGACACTTTCGTTTGCGTTCATTGGATACAAGGTGATGAAGGAATTGTCAAATTGGGCGTATCGGGTTGCATCAATAACCTGTATTGTTCGAGTCCTAATCAGGCCATAATTCCCATTATCGACCCGAATAATTTAGCTATTGACGGTGAAACGGAGGTCTGCTGGAACAGTAGCCACCAATATAAAGTGCCAAAATTCACGGGGGCCGTTTACGATTGGCAAATCATCAATAGCTTCAATGGAACCATTACTAGTGCTTCGCCTTATCAAAATTCTATCAACGTTGATTGGAATTTTGGCCCTATTGGTAAAGTAGTGGCTACGGTTCATCACCTAAAAAAAGGTTGTTCGGCAACCGATACTTTGGAGGTCAATGTTAGGCCCGCTTTCGAAATTAGTGGTCAGGAACTCGTTTGCGAAAATACTTTAGCGGTTTATTCGGTTAATCAGCTTTACGGTTATACGGGAGATTTCACTTGGAGCGTCACGGGCGGTACGATTCAAGGTGTAACGGTCGGCACAGCCATTAACGTACTTTGGAATACCAATGCGGATAACTACGCCATAACGACTGTTCCCAACGATTTAACTTATTTCTGTGAAAATACTGCCACGTATTTTGTGCAGGTCGTTGCGCCACCCACTAAACCCGATTTGGTAGATGGCCCATTGGTCATTTGTCCCAACGGTAATTACCAATACACCGCCGACGTTAGTCCGCTGACGGGGGATATTCACTGGCAAATTACGGGCGGTACAGCTACGCCCGCGATTGGTGAAGAAGTACTCATTACTTGGGACGCAGTGGGACCTTACGAAATTCGCCTTTTTCAAAAAAGTGCGACCAATCCCTATTGTGAATCTGAAGTGGACACAACGGATATTGCCCCCGTGCAAAGTATTAGTGTCAATGGAAGTAATTCCGTTTGCATTAACTCTACGAGTACCTACACGGCTTCCATTTTGCCCACGGGGACGCTTCCTACCGCCGAAGAAATTGTTTGGACTATTGCCCCCACTACTGCGGGTAGTGTCATCAATGGACAAGGCACAACGACCGCCGATATTTTATGGAACAACGATGTGGGGGCGGCAACGGTAACGGCGAATTATTGCGGCGGTGCAATTTCCAATACCTTTAATGTCCAAGTTATTAGTCCACCAACCCCTACTATTAACGCCCCAACGGAACTGTGCGTTGGAGAAACGGGCATTGTAACGGTCAACGGTAATTTTAATAATACCAAACTTACCTGTTTAACTAATCCATCCTTGAATTACACGATGGGCGCAGCTAATAACCCTTCTTTTACTAACATCTTCGGAGGCTGCTGTTACCTCTTCGAAGGAACAGACGCTACTACGGGCTGCATTGTACAGGATACATTCTGTATTGGCAAAATTGGCCCAACCGCCGAAATTGTTAAGAATTCAACTTTGAGTATCTGCAACGGTTCCACAACGGGGATTAGTGTTTCCTTCAGCGCCTACACGGGTACAGGATACAGCTACCAATGGCAAGAACAGTGCGGGGCGGGAAGTTGGACAAACGTAGGGACGAATACAAGTAGCTTAACTCGCAATAACGTTAACCAAATTTGTTCCTATCGCTGTATCATGACATTGGGCATCTGTACGGATACTTCCAATGTTTTCACAACTTACTTTAGAGACTGTACCCCGGGTATCGGCTGTGCACCTGAACCCTATACTTTGGATTTTGACGTCACCAACTGTAATCAACCTTACGTCTTCCAAAAAACGACTACGACAACGGCGAATGTCACTAATATTCAATGGCTTTTTGATGATGGTACGCCTATTACATCGGGTAATCCCATATCGCACACGTACACCGAACCCGGCGGCTACACCGTCTGTATGAGAGGTCTCGTACCTTCTGCTGATGGGTCAACAACTTGCGTAGTGGATACTTGCAAACAAGTCATCGTCCCTCTAATCGTCGATTGGGATTGGCAATTTTTGACCTGCGGTTCGGGCAGTCCGACTTATCAGTTTACCGATTTGAGTCTGACTGGACCAGGCTATAACATTATTTCTTACGAATGGACTTTTACCGACGATTGTGGTGGTGGAACGACCACTAGTAATACAGCTAGTCCTACTCAATCTATTTGTAGTGACTGTGGCAGTGCCGTTCCCATCACATTAGAAGTTATTGCGGTGGATAATAGCATGACACTTTGTACAGTTAGCGTTACGAAAAATATTGACTTAGCTGGTAGTCAGGCCCTTGCCAATACGCCGACTGAGGCCTGCGTGGGTGAAAAAGTGGCCTTTACTAGTGCTTCTTGTGGTGCTACGGAATATCTTTGGGACTTTGGCGATGGCGCCAGTTCGGCCCTTGAAAATCCCTTCCGAACATATACCACTGCGGGGACTTATATCATTTCCTTGAGCGTTAAAGACGAATACGGCTGTAGTACGGGGATTGTGGACTACGATACGATTATCATTCATCCTTTACCAATAGTGACTATTTCGGCTACTCCCGCATCAGCAAATGTCTGCGAAGGGGCAACGGTCACGTTAACGGCCTCGCCCAGCAGTGGCATAACGAACTACGAATGGTTCGATGCGACGACGAATGTTAGTCTGCAAAGCGGTACTTCGCCAACGTTTGTGGCCCATCAAACGGGTTTTTATTACGTCGAAGTAACCGATAATAATAACTGCAAAACGAGAAGTGCGGACCAATCGGTTGTTATTTACGAATTTCCCACCATCGACATTGAAGGGGACTTGCAGATTTGTTCGGATGAAATGATACACTTAATTGCTCCAACGGGCTATCTGTACGAATGGAAACTTAATGGATTTGTAAATAATACTTTTCCACCCAACGAATTCAATCGCACCTTACCTTTGAATCCCCAATTAGAATTAACGCTAACGCAGCCCAATGCCCCCATGTGTAGTTTGACGATTCAAATACCCGTTATCGTCGATACCATTCCCGACGTACCCATCATCAGTGGTCTGCCTACGCCCTCCTGCGAAGGAGATGCGGTAATTCTCATGGTTACGAACGCATCTGCTGCCTACAATTATCAATGGAGTAATGGAAATACTGGCACAACCATTACGATACAACCCGCTTTGGTTGGGG
Organism: Bacteroidota bacterium; assembly: GCA_039024375.1. Taxonomy (GTDB): domain Bacteria; phylum Bacteroidota; class Bacteroidia; order Chitinophagales; family Saprospiraceae; genus JAFMDF01. Next base: position 19,201 of record JBCCQK010000011.1, on the reverse strand, counting down.
CTATTACGGTTAATGCCACTGACCCTAACACGGGATGTAGCCGAACGAGCAGTAATTACTACATCGAGCCACTACCCGACGTCTGTTTTGTTCCAACGGGTTGCTACGAAGCCTGTAATTCGGATACGATTTGTGTACCCGATTACTTTGCGTCCTATCAATGGATGAAGGACGGTGCGCTCATTTCGGGGGCAACGGATAGTTGCTTAGTTGTAACGATGAGTGGTCAATACCAAGTGATATTGGGAACTAGTGCGGGTTGTGTGGACACTTCGGGGCTAATTGAATACGTGATTGAAGTCTGTGACACCACCTGCTGTCTGGATTCGCTTACTTTTTGTAACCAAGTTGAACAAGGTTGGTCGGTGCAGGTGGATGACTGCTCGGTAACAGTGTCGGCTCCGCAATTTGATACTTGTAGTTGGCTATTGATACCACCCAATTGGGGGGATGGTAGTACAGAAAATCCACCGAGTCAAGGCTGCGATAATGGAATGGTGCTACCGACTAACGGTACTTCTCGAATAGACACCTTAGTTTGTTGTAGTACGAACGAAAACGTTTTTAATAATAAAATTGGCTTTGGAAATTACGATGACGCCGCTCCAACGGACAACCAACTAACTATCTGTCCACCGTCCAACGCCTCGGCAGTTCTGGCCATCATTACTTCTTTTGACGTGGCGGTGGGAGATACACTTTTCGTTTACGACGGAGAAGATACGACTTATCCCATCGTCGGGAAGTGGACGGGTGCTGGTACAAACCAAACGGGTGGTTTCATTCAAGCCAATAATTCCCCTTACAATAATCCTTCGGGCTGTTTGACCTTCCGCTTCGTTACTAACGGAGATGGTATCAGTGCGGGTGGTTGGCGCATGGAAATTGGTTGCAATGACCGTCCACTCGGATTGGGTATTAATAATACTTGGACGCATACCTATGACACAAGCGGTACCTACATCATTTGCGCTCAAGTATTTACGGGGAATTTGACGACCCTAGATAGTTGTATGAGCAAAATGTTATGCGATACCATTGTGATTGATGCTTGCCCATCGATTACCGTAGATACTTGTTGTGACGAAGCGAATAATTTAATTGCCAACGGCGCCTTTGAAGGCTATTCCGATGGAGATATTCCCTCTAGCTCTGTGCCTTGGATGCCTTCTTGTCGGTCGCCGAGAATTACGAATATTGATGGCTGCGACAGCTTAGGTTGTTTGCAAATGTGGGGTAACCAATTGGTCGGCGAATGCACCGAACAACTGGTCAATGTGCAAGCGGGGAATACTTATCGACTCAACTTTTGCGCCCGCTACGTCAATAGCCACCCCCAAGCACCCCTTTGGGCACAAGTTCAAATTCGAGCGGGCAACTCGACTTTACCCGAAGCGGGCTGTCCGGGAACTTGCGAAGTTGTTTACACCACACCACAAATGTCCACCTTCGATTGGCAACAATTTTGTTACGATTGGACGCCCGAAAACGATTATGACCGCATTTCTATTCGGGTTATCAATGACCAAAATATTGATAATGGAAATTACGTTTCTCGGGCTAGAATTGACGATGTTTGTTTAGAATTGATTGGCAAATGTGGGGCTAATTCCATTGCAGTTGACACTTTGGCGACTGGTATGGATTCTTGCTGCTACGCATTAGACTTAGACTTGTCCAACAGTTACCACTCCGTACAAGCGACCGTCATCACCTCAGGCGTTGTTTTTGATACCGTTTCGGTAAATAGTGCCATTCATCAAATTACGCCAAGTACCGACACCAATGCGGTTATTATTCGGAATATCAACGGTGGTCGCCAGCCGATTACAGCGGGGACGTATAATGATTTCATGACGTTTTGTTTTGGTGGTTTCAATGACCCCATTCCAGATACGCAATGTGTGATTTTGGATTATTATAATTTGAATGAAGTGGATGTACCTCAACTTGAGTGTTCTGATACAGTGAAATTCTACTGCGCACCGATTGTAGAAGATACTTGCCATGCCGACTTTACCTATACCATCGACGATTGTGGCGAAGTCTGTTTCACCGATTTATCTACGGGGTCTTTCACCGACGCTAGGTGGTACTTTACCTACGGTTCGGGCATTCCCGCTCGGACGTTGAACGATACCTGCTTCCAATATCCCACAACGGGAACGTTCACCGTCTGTCGAGAAATTTTTGATACCAACAATCCCAACGAATGTTACGATTCGATTTGTAAGACCATTATTGTACCCGCCCTTTGCGACTGCCAAGCCAATTTTACGGCGAGTTTGACAAATAACTGCCGAGAAATTAGCCTAACGAACCAATCAACGAGTTCGGACAATTTAACGTACAAATGGCTGGTCAATAACGTCCAAATTTCTACCGCAACGAATCCGACCTGGACGGCGCCCGACACGGGGCTGTATCAAGTCTGCCTCGAAATTATGGACGATAATAATTGCAAAGATACCTTATGGCAAACGGTCGGTATTTATGATAATCTAAATCCCGTCGTGCAGTGCCGTCCCGATACAACTATTCGTATTCCCGCTTGTGACCGAGGAGTTAACGTGAATTTTGCGCTACCATTTACCATCGACAATTGTGGTGTAGATAGCGTTTGGTGCAGCAAAGGAAGCGGTGAGTTTTTCGAATGCGGAACGACGACGGTTACTTGCTACGCTAGAGATACTTACGGTAACGTGGACAGTTGTCAATTCCGTGTAACGGTTAGTTGTGAATGTGCTGAGGTTATTGACCGAACCATCAGTTGCGGTAGTAGCCCCACGGACTACGATTTTTGTATTTGGGTGAAAAAATTCAACGGGGCGGATACGAGTAACTGTACTTTTACGATAGGTAAAACTACCTTCAATACCTCCGTCAAGATTGATGAAATTGATTGGTTAAGTACCGATACGGCCAAAATATCGGGAACGATTAGCACCACTCGGCCCATTCCTACGATTTTAAATTTTGAACTGTATTTAGAATGCACCTGTCCCGATAACCAAATGTCAAAATGTAGGCTACCTAATCAATTCGTTACGCCTTGCTGCGATTCCGTTTTCATCGAAGGACAAGAAGTTTGCGAATCGGACAGCACCTTTCATTTGGCCTTAAACGGTAGTATTGACTTTTCCAATATCGCTCGGACGGTTTGGTACGTTCAGCAGGGGCCTTGCCCAACTTCGCCCTTTGGTGGAACACCTTACCAAACGTCGATTGGCTACGCTGATTTACTATTGTTGCCCAATTATTACTCGTCCGACGTTTGTGTTTACGCCGAAGTATTGATGGCCAACGGACCTTGCCAAAAGTTGACGACCAATTTAGACACCATCGAAATTTGTAAGCCCGTCACTTGCAGTTTAACTGATACCGCTTATTGTTACAGCGGGTCGCCCATTACGCCCGATTCGCTTTGTTTGACCATCAACCAAAATGGGCAAGACTGCGAGTATTCGATTATTTGGTTGGACGAAAATGGCGATACAATTCCGGGAGAAACGGGATTGAAATACCAGCCCCCAGCGATTGATTTTGTGGGACCTGCCGATGCTTGTTCCTACTCGGTCACTTACCAAGCGGTTATCAAGAGTGTTTGCGGTAGTTCAACTTGTAGCGCCACGATTCGGTTGGATAATGACAATGCCGACGTTGGCCAAATAAGTATCAGTTATCCTAATAAATTGATGCCCTATTGCCCCGGCCAAGACGTTACGCTCAGCTACGAACCTGCCTGTGTCGGCGAACCGCCGATGTGGAACTGGCACTACAGCGAAGATGGTACCAACTATACGGCGATACCCACGGCGGGTACCCAAAATCCCGTTTACAATACCAACCGCTTGTTCAAAACGACGTGGTTTATGGTGACCAAACAGAACGGCGTTTGTACTACGCCCGATTCGACGATTATCAAAATAGACGTTAAAGACTCGCTGCGAGTCAACCAATTTACGGCTATTCCTGCCGATGCTTGTCGCAAAACGGGGGTTAATCTAAATGTTGCTTTTACGCCTTGCACTTCGGGGACGGCGAATAGTTGCAATTGTGATTACACCATTCGTTGGTACAAAAACGGGCAGGTGATTCATTTGGGGAATTATGCCAATAGTCCCGCTACGTTCAACTACGTAGATGCCAGCTTGAATGGAGATTATTCGGGTAATTATTACGCCGTCGTGAGCGATAATTGCTGTAATCAAACCCAAAAATCGGCGATTGTGCCCATTGCGCCGCCGATGAAAGTATTAGCCTTAGGACCTTGTTTTCAGTGTTTCGATGAAACGGTGACTTTAAACGGCGTGGTAGAAAATGCTTCGGGCGCTTGCACGTATCAATGGTATTTTTCGAATGGAGGCTCACCAACTCCTGTTGGTAGTACTCAAAACATTTTCGTTAATCAACCCGGAACGTACGTTTTCGAAGCAACTTGCGGTAGTTGTATCGAGCAAAGTACGTTCGTCTTGAAGCAGTGTAACGATATTTGTGGATTAGACGATATTAGACCCACGGCCATTTGTAATAATGGTTTGACGCTCTCTTTAAATGGATTGGGGGAAGCTACTATTTCCCCTTCGGATATTGATAACGGTTCTTTCGACAACTGCACGATTGATACGATGTATTTGGATACATATCGTTTTGACTGTAATGATATTGGCAACAATACGGTTAATTTGATTGTGGTGGATGCGCTAGGCAATCGAGATACTTGCGCTACTTCCATAGTCGTACAAGACCTTGGCAGTAACTGTCGTAATTTCTGTATGCGGGATACGATTCAGCTGGACACGGCCATGCTGACGGGAACACAGATTTATGCGGCTAAAGTGATGGCAGATATAACTACAGCCGTACAGTCGGGTAGCCATATCGTTTTTCAAGCTAGAGATAAAGTTATTTTCAAACCTGGTTTTCACGCACGACGAGGTAGTCGATTGGCGGTTCGGATAGCAGATTGTGAAAATGCAACTCCCGCAACAGCAAGTGGTACGGATACCGCCGAAAGTAGGACTCAACAAACACCTACGCTTGATTTCGTTCACTTGAATATCCGACCAAACCCTTTCCGCTACCGCACTAATTTGGTGATAGACCTTCCAACGGCTCAAAAAATTAGCCTAGCCGTTTTTGACCAATCGGGTCGAATGGTTCATCAATTTTTCCGAGGGGAATATGTAGCTAAAGGACAACACGAAGTACTATTGAGCGCTAGTGGCCTAGTTGGTGGTCTGTACATTGTACGATTGCAAACGGCTAGCAGGACGATTACCAAAAAAGTGATTTTGGTGAGTGATGGTGGTTTGGGAAAAGGGGATGATGATTAAAGAGAAATGTAAAGACTGTTTTGAATGGTAATGAATAAACTTAATTCGGAATACAACTGAAAGGTTGCTGTATTGTTTTATTGCTGTATTGTTTTATTGTTCTTTGTAAACCTTGTAAAGTGGAGCAATATAGCAATTTAACAATATAGCCATTACTGATTTGATGTATTAAATGATTTCTAAAACCAGTAACTTCCTAGACAACCTAATCATATTAAAATACTTCTGGCTGGTCAATCATCGAAAATCGAGTCTGCTCGGATAAACTCTGCAATTCGGCACTTAATTGTTCCATTTTGGCTAGGTTTTCCACTTTGCACAGAAACGACAAATCTAACCCTTTGTCCGTGTTATCCATACGCTTCAATTCAACGTAAGAAAGTTGTTGGGTCAACAAATTGGTGATTTGTTGTAAATCGGTTATGTCTGTTTGAATATTGATAAATAGTCCGTCTTTTGCTTGATTGTTGATTTGCCCATTCGTGCGCTTGTGCGCCCACAAAATCAACAAAATCAGTGGAATAGCAATTAAGCCCATGACGAATTGATTGGCCCCCATCGCTAATCCCAAACCAATGGTCATAAACAAATACGTCAACTCCTCTGGGTCTTTGATGGCCGCCCGAAACCGCACAATGGACAAAGCACCGACCAAACCGAGCGACAAGGCTAACGAAGATTTAACGATGGTAATAATCAGCATGGTGACCAACGCCAAAGGCAAAAAGTTATTGGCGAACCGCTTTCGGTTGGATACCGCTTCGCCGTGTTGGATGTAAAACCAGCGAATCAGAATGGCCAATAGGGCCGTCAAGAAGAAACCGATGAAAAAATCGGTTAAGTTGATGGTATTGGTAAATTGTTCTAGGTATTGCTCAAATTTTAGCATTGTCTATCGTTTAGAAAGTTGAACCATTGAAGCTATTTATCAACGCTCCCTCGTTTCAACTAGCTATTCGTCAATGTTTTGTAAGGTCTGACTTCTGACAGTCTGTACAGTCGGTCTGGCTTCTGACTTCTCATTTAGTTTCCTCTTCAAAAAAAATCTCGATGTATCAAGTCTCCAGACTTAGCCGTCAGGCTAAGAAAATACTTGTTGATATTCAGCTACTTATGATTGTGGCGATATTTCAAGATTGCATCTTGAAATCAATATCTTTTAGGTTTTTAACCTAATTTACTTTGAAAAGTAGCCAAACTGAATTGTTAGCCTGACGGCTATAGTCTCCAGACTTGATACCAATATCCGCAGGTCTCCAGACCTGCCTTGAGTATCTTACTTATCGTACTCAAAAAAAATCTTCCCATTATGCCACTCCGTTTCGATAATCGCCTTATTTTTTTTATAAAATTGGATGGCAGGTTCGTTCCAATCGAGCACTTGCCATTTCAACAATCGACAGCCTTGTCGTTTCGCCTCCAATTCCAATTCATCCCACAACAGTTGCCCAATGCCGTATCGTCTATATTGCTCATGGACTACAAAATCTTCCAAATACAACATTTTTCCTTTCCAAGTAGAATAGGTCATGTAGTACAGTACCATGCCCACAACTTTTCCATCCATCTCAGCCACGTGGGCTTGAAAAATTCCTGCTTTAAAATCCTTTTCGTAATCCTCTAAAGTAGCGGTCACCTCGTTTTCTGCATTTTCATAAACCGCTAGAGAAATGACTAGTTGATAAACACTCGGTAAATCGGCTGCCGTTGCGGGGCGAATGGTAATGTTCATCTTAAATTATTGAAAAATTTACAATCTGTTCACAAATCGACAAATGTAGGGTTTGTCTCGTAAAAAATGAGATAAAACTGACGATTTATCCGCGAGGAAGCTACAAATCGGCCATTTCGGCAGAACTAAACGTTGTAGTATTTCGTTTGTATCTATGGAAAGCAGAGAAAAGAGACAGAGGAATTGTATCATGCCCCTCGTGGGTTTAAAAAAATCCGACATGAAAAAGCAGTTTATGGTTGAGTTTGAATTGCCTGAGGTTTTTGATGAAAAAATCATTGCTTTAGTACCTAAACAAAGAAACGTCGTCAACCAAATGTTGGCGAAAGGACAAATAAAAACGTACTCTTTATCAATGGACCGCTCCATGCTATGGGCGATTTTTGTCGCCGATTCAGAGTTCGACGTACTCGAATTAATTTCCGAATTACCATTGGCCAATTATATGACTCCCTACGTAACGGAATTGATGTTTACCAATACGGAGAATCAAGTATTGCAGTTTTCGTTGAACTAGCCGTAGCTGGTCGAGAGGCCAATAGGTAGAAAGGCTAAGAGGGTGCTAGATAAAGAAAACAGTGAAAAATATTTTAATAATGAGACACTAGCAGAAAGGTGCAAAGAAATGTCAACATCTAGTTCCATGTTCCCTAAATCTCCGTGTTACAAAAAACAAGCAGCACTAAGGAGTAGCAGTAAGCCGTAAATGAAAGCCTTTAAAAAACGTAAGACTTCTTCACCAAAGTAACATTGCTATAATTCCCCGGCCCGTAAATAATAGCATCTGGTTTAGGCGAAGGAAATAAATCTGTTGGTAAACCAATCGTCCGACCCACTACTCGAATAGCCTGTTCCTCGTTCGTCGTCGTCATAGACAAAACAAAGCCTTCCTGTGGCGGCGCATAAAAATTGATGTAGGCATTCTCTTCCTTATCCGTTGACCATTCCACTTCAAAATCGTTCAGTTTTACATTCGTAATATTTTTAGCATTGCCCAAAAAGAATTCTACACTATTGGTAAATTGGGAGAAATTGACCGCTATCTGTAACTCCTTTTCTTCCTTTAGATTATCTGACTTGGTTAAGTTAATGGTCGTACTATCCGTTAAAAGTTGCAATTCGGGGGCGGCCACCTCTGCCAGTTTAGCCTCAGATTGCCCAATTTGCCAATTCCAATCAGGATAAATGGCGTCAAATGCTTGTCGATTGGCGTCGGGAATAAAATTTTGTATCCATTCGGGCCGATGTGCTTTCGGACTTGCCCAAACCGCTTGATTCGTATCCGCATCCAGTCCATACATCAAATGCACCTGCAATGGTTGGTCTGTCGAAGGACTACCCGTCAATTGCCCACCAATTAGACCCAGCAGTAATAAAATACCACCAATCCCCATCGGAATCGCCTTTTGATAACGACCAATGGTCCGAATCATTGGTCCGAGTAAAGTGCCCAAGAAACCGACGAGCAAAACGGGAACAGCAATAGCTTGGGTTAGGCCAAAGGTATGAAATAGTAGATAGATGAACTGCGTCCAAAGGGTGATAGCGGGAATAACGGCCACAATTTGTAGCGCCCCGTAAAGTCTTGGTTGCTCCGTTGCTTGGATATTGAATGAAAAAAGTAGTAGCTGTACTCCAAGAAAAACGCTCAACGGACAGTGTAGTAAAAAAGTGCCCGTTGGTAAACTTAGCATCAAGCCAAACATGGACATAACCAACATCAAGATACCGCCCAGCGCAAGCGATAAACTATTCAATTTTGATTGAAAACCAAAGATAAAGCTACTAACTAGCACTGCTAAGCCCGTAAAAGCCACGAAGTAATAGCTAACATTGTAAGAATGGTTTGCATAAAACTGCGTGTAATGGGGATTGAGCCATAATATTATTTGTTGCAATAGCAAAGTCCCTAATCCCAACGCAACAATGAGTACCAAAAAATAGCCCGTTCCCGTTAGTAAATGGGTCAAATTAACTCGCTTTTTACGCAACCCCACGATGATGACGGCAACAAATAACAAAAAGGCGAGACCAACAAATAGCTTCTCCAGACCAGCCGAATACAGCACTAAAAAAGAGCCAATTGGATTGAAAAAAATAGCGTTGGGGGCTTTTGTTTCGTCTAAAGGTAAGTCTGCGAAATGCCGTAACAAACCAAGCATATTTGCCCCGTGGTGTTGCACCAAACTGAGGTCAATATTTTCGGGGGTATCGGTCATGCTGTGGTAATGCACAAATCCTTCCACACAGGCAGCGTTGATACCCGCCACGTCCGTGTCCCTAAACATCGAAAAATCGGTGTCGTTGGGCATAATTTTATATATCTCGTAGGCCATGGAGTTGGTAAAAGGGTAGGGGGCAGCTTTGACAAATTCTTGAGCAATCCAGCCGTTTTCCTCGTTCATTTCAAAACTCATGCTTAGTCCCTCGTTGCCTCTCGCCTCTAAGTTTAAGACCACGCCTATTTCTTTGAGTAGCGGATGATATTCTACAAATGCCCTAGCGCCCATCAGACCAATTTCCTCCGCGTCGGTAATGAGTGCAATGACATCGTTTTTTAAGGGGCCTTCTGCCTTTATGGCTCGCAATGATTCTAAAATGGCGACTACGCCCGACCCGTCGTCCGCTGCACCGGGCGTGTTGGGCTGCGAGTCGTGATGCGCCATGAGCAGCACAGCTTTAGACGAATTGGTACCCGCTAAGCGGCCAATGATATTTTTTACTCGACTGACTCTAGTGGAAAGACCGCCGTTGGCCGAGCGGCTGACTAAGGTGTCTTGCATCGTTACTTCTAATCCCAATTGTTCCAATTCGTTCGTCACGTATTGAATAACCGCATCATTTTCGGGAGTCCCTAAGCTGTGCGGCGCCTGCGCTATTTTTCGCAAATGCTGCATCGCCCGCATTGCCGAAAATTCGGATTGGGGAGCCGATTCGGGTAAAGCGGCGGGGGGGCGCATTAGACTTAGGGTGAGTAAAGCTACCGCTAAACTGGCTAACAGGACGCTGATACTGACTTTTACGCTGGTTGGCATAGATAGGAATTTTTGAAATAGAAGTGGACTTTAATTTCTCTGCGAAAGTATTATTTTTTGGTAACTATTCAGAACAGGGAATAGAGAGTAGAGACCAGTACGCCTGCGTCATGCGGGCGGGTTAGAGACGTATGATATTGACAATCGTAGATAAATGCTACTTTTCGTTATTATTGGCTACTCTTTAAGTCTCTCTTCTCTCAATTTCGACGCTATACGGTCTTTATTTCGTCAGTCCTGTATAACACTTTAAGTCTCTCTTCTCTCAATTTCGACCCGCCCGCACGTATGACGCAGGCGTGCTGGTTTATCGGAATGGTCTCTGCTCTCTATTCCGAACAGTTACATTTTTTGTGGGATAAAATGTGGTAAAACAAAAACAAAGCCCTTCGAGTGGACGTAGAACACTAAAAATAACCCATGGTCATTATTTGCTACGGCACTCGCCCCGAAGTCATTAAGTTAGCACCCGTCATTAAGGCAATTCAGCAAAAAGGAATTCCCTGTAAAACAGTTTTTACTGGGCAGCACAAAGAATTGTTCGAAGATGTAAAGATGTTGGTGCCAACGCCCGATTACCATCTGGATATTATGCGGCATAATCAAGGGTTAAACCAAGTCATTGCCGCTATCCTTACCGATTTACAACCGATTTTACAAAAAGAAGCGGCGAAACTAGTGATTGTCCAAGGCGATACTTCCACGGTATTAGCTTCGGCTTTATGTGCTTTTAATACAGGAGTAGCCGTTGGTCACGTCGAAGCGGGACTGCGAACGTTTGATTTGACGAGTCCTTTTCCCGAAGAGGCCAATCGACAACTGGTGAGCCGAATCGCTACTTTCAATTGGGCACCGACGGAAATTGCCTACAATAATTTGATGAATGAAGGAGTGAAACGGGTAACGATGACGGGAAATACGGTTATTGATACCTGCCGAAGTTTTGATTTAAACATCCAATACGGTCATAAAGTGCTCATTACCTTGCATCGAAGGGAAAATCAAGGAGAACGAATGGTGCGGATGTTCCAGCAACTAGAACAATTGGCTGCTCAACATCCAGAATTGGAATTTATTTTCCCAATGCACCCTAATCCCAATGTACAGAAACACCGTCATCTACTCAGTAAAGTAAAAGTGACAGCGCCCTTGAACTATTTGCAAATGGTCAAAATGCTGAGCGAAGTCAAGTTCGTTATTAGCGACTCGGGCGGGATTCAAGAAGAATGTGCCGCTTTTCAGAAGCGAATCTTAGTTTGTCGAAACACTACCGAAAGACCAGAAGGAATTACCGCTGGTTTTGCAAAATTAATTGACGACCAAATCATCAACCATTTCGATTGGGCCAACAACAACCCAATTTGGAACGGTCAAAATCCCTATGGAGATGGAAATGCCAGTGACAAAATTACCCAAAGTATCAACGAATACTTCCACTACGTCCCCCGTAAAAGCGCAAAAACTGTACGTCGTCCTACCAGCGTATAACGAAGCGGGCAATTTACCTTCTTTGCTAGCAAGAATCCGAGCAACCTTAGAATTTACGCCCGTGAAAAGCTACGAAGTAGTGGTAGTAAATGATGGAAGTAAAGACAACACATTGGCAATTGCTCAAGAATGGGCGAAAAAAATGCCCGTAAATGTGGTCAATCACCCCATTAATAAAGGCTTAGGTCAAACAATTCGAGACGGTTTGTTCACGGCGAGCCAGTTGGCAGATAAAAACGATATTGTTATTTCTTTAGATGCGGACGATACACAACCACCCGAGTTATTCCCTCGAATGGTACAACAAATTCGAGAGGGACACGACGTAGTCATTGCCTCTCGTTTCCAAAAAGGAGCGAGAGTAATGGGCTTATCCCGTTTCCGAGAATTGATGAGCGTAGGTGCTTCGTGGATGTTCCGTATTCTATTTCCCATCAGAGGGGTCAGAGACTTTACTTGTGGATTTCGGGCCTATCGTGCTTCCGTTTTACAAAAAGCGTTTAAGCACTACGGCGACGAAGGATTTATCGACCAAGAAGGCTTTCAGTGTATGGTAGATATTTTGTTGAAATTGAGAAAATTGGACGTCGTTTTTGGTGAGTTACCTTTTATTTTACGGTACGATTTCAAAGCGGGCGACAGTAAAATGAACGTGATGAAAACAGTGAAAAATACGCTTGGTTTGATTCGAAAGCGGTGGTTTGAATAAATAAACTCACAAGGTATTTATTCAGAATAGAGAACAGAGACCATTTCATTGAGAGAACAGAGACTCAAATTTTAGGAAATTAGACAAAAAATTCGATTTCATTCCCATTTGTCAACATTTTAAGTCTCTAATCCCTGTTCTCTATTCTCGGCTCTGAATAAACTCACAAGAAACTAAAATCAACAACTCATGGCAAAGAAAACGAAAAGAAAAGCAACAACAGCTAGTAAACGAAAAGTAGCCGCCAAGAGTGTGGTTAAAAAGCCAAAAAAGGCCTCAATTGAATTTCCTCAATTCTCCAAGTTTCCTCAGCTAATTATGGGCATTACCGTTCTCGCCCTAGTTATCCGCTTGATGAACGTAGCAGGACTGACGCTCTGGGTGGACGAGTACGTGCACGTTCTGGGCGTGAAAGATTTTGTTGCTGGTAAAGGACCATTGATGCCTTACGATGGGAACGGGTTTCTATTCAATGTGACGATATTGCCCTTGTTTGCTTTATTTGGTGATTCGCCTTTGATGGCTCGAATACCGAGCGCCTTGGCAGGAGGTTTTGCCGTCTATTTTGTCTATTTGTTAATAAAAGAAGTTTTTAATAGGGAGATAGCGATATACGCAGCGACGTTAGCGACTTTTTCAGTATTTTTAGTCTTTTGGTCGAGAGTAGCTAGAAACTATTCTTTGTTTTTACTGACTTATACATTTTTACTGTGGGCCTTCTACAAAGCAGTTAATCCCAAAGAAGAGAATTTGACGGAAGGTTCTATTTGGCAGCGCTGGCAAATCGACCCGAAGTATGCTGGGTTGACTTTATTAGGACTTATTCTAGCCTTCTTCTCCCACAAGTTGGTTTTATTTTTCTTCTTTTCCGTTGTTTTTTACGTCATAATTATGGCGATTGACACAACTGTCGTCAACCGTAAATTTACCCTACAAAATAAATATACGGCCTTAGCAATACCTGCTGGCCTGTTTCTCATCCTGTTTTTTATTCCTAGTTTAACTGCCATTTTTCGACCCATTATCGCTTCTGCTACGTCGGAAGGAATGGCCAATTGGGTGCTTCCCGATTGGACGGAAATCGGGCGACTTTGGGAAGAAGAAAAGTATGAAGTATATACTATTTATAAAAATGTCCTGCTAGTTGACCAACCTATTTTATACATATTGGGACTCATTGGACTCGTTGCCGCTTTTGTTATCGACCGAAAATCGGGCTATTTTCTGCTTTGTTTCTTTTTAGTACCATTGCTCTTAATGTGTTTTGTTTTAAGAGGTGTCTATAACGCTCGATATTTAGTCTTTTTATACCCACTGTTTTTAACAGGAATTGGTACAACGGCCTACTTTATTTTCCACTGGCTTCCTAAAAAAATAAACGCCGATTTTTATCAAAAGAAATTATATAATTTTAGTTTATTTCTGCCCCTGCTACTGCTAATCGGCTGCGGTCGAATCGGTAAATTGAAAGACTTAGTTACGGTAAAATATAGAAACGGCTACGTCATCGAAAAAGACCTCTCCGTTTGGTCTTTTACCAACTGGAAGGATGCAACGGACTATTTGAAAGCCAATATGCAAAATGGCGATGTCGTTATGTCCACCTTAACCAATGGAGTCAATTATTATATGGGTTGGGGAGACACTGGTGCCATTCAATTTCGACAAACCTACTTGGATATAAATACGGGAGAATATGTCAATTACACAGACCCTCCGAGTAATTTGAACGCACGGACGATTGATAATTTGCGGAAGACCATCGAAGAAAATCCAAGAGGCTGGTTACTGGCAGATTATTATTTTGAAAATATTTACACGGCTCCAGAAGCTAGGGACTTGGTGATGCGGTACATGGATTTGCACTTCGACGCAACGCCCGCTGGGGACGTAAAAGTATATAGTTGGGATAATACCAAAGATGCGAAAATCCCCAAGCAGGATGTGATGATAATGGTCGGCCGAAGTAGAAGCGACGTAGCTTCGGAAGAGTTAGACTTTAATTTAGAAGCACAATATCTTGAAAAAGAAAAGTTATCGTTGAGACTGGGCATTCAAGCGGTCAACGACCCAGAAGAAGGCTTCTTGATACTCAATCGAGAGTACAAGTATTTTATTCCTAAAAATACCACACAAGGTATTGATTTTGTGACTATTCCTCTTCAAAAAAGTACGCTGAGGGCAGGAAATAACACCATTCAGTTTGGCTACGAAAAAGGGGCGGAATTGAATGACCCGCGGAGAGGATTCTCAGTTCACGTCGTAGAGTTAGAGTAAATGTACCTCGACTCTCCAGAGTCGAAACTCACTTGTGCGAGCAACCACTGTATCTCGACTCTCCAGAGTCGAAAACCATTTGTACGACTCTGGAGAGTCGTGTTACATTTGTACGACTCTGGAGAGTCGTAGTACGTTTGGAAATTGTGTCAAAAAGGTATGTATGAACGAAAATAAAATATGTAATTAAATGTTTTTAGCTGATGGTTTGATTGTTAAAATTGTTTGATTGTTAACGTAATATTGTGTAAAACAACAATCTAACCATCAAGCAATCAAACAATCATTCCCAAAGCTACTTAGTAGTTACACAGATAATTATTTACATATAAGGACTTTGACACAACCCCGTACTTGCATAATAATAATAAAACTTCATCGAACATCGGCTAATTTTTGAAAACAAAGATTAGAAATGAGACTATTTTAGTATTTTTGTACTAATCAATTTTCTCACTAAAAAAAACGAATCGATGAACCGCTTCTATCTCTTTTTTTACCTTCTTTTAAATACAACTTTTCTATTAAACGCCCAAAATAGTGCTGCCACGTTGCCGGAAGCAGCGCCTGCCGCCGTTGACATGTCCGCCAAGCAACTAGCCTTAATAGACGGACATATTCAGCAATACATCGGCAATGGGAGTTTGCCCGGTGGTGTATTTTTAGTGGCTCGACAGGGCAAAATTGTTTACTACAAAAACTTTGGCCACAACGCTTTAGACAAAAAAGAAGCCTACCAAAAGGACGATATTTTTAGATTAGCCTCCATGACCAAAGCGGTCACAACGGTGGCCATCATGCAATTATTTGAGCAAGGAAAATTGGGCTTAGACGACCCTATTTTTTATTACATTCCTGCTTTTGCTCAGTCGAAAATTCTAAAAGATTACAACGAACAAGACACCACCTACACGACCACGCCCGTTGAAAAGCCCATCACGATTCGACACCTGCTGACCCACTCTTCTGGTATCACCTACGGTACGTTTAATCCGGGGAAGATTCAAGCCATTTACGCAAAGCACGGCGCCAATGCTTTCGGATTATCGCACCCTACGATGACGACAGAAGAAATGGCCAACCAAATTGCATCGGTTCCGTTAATGTTTGAGCCAGGTACGAAATATATGTACGGACTAAACATGGAAGTGCTGGGCAGAATCGTCGAAGTTGCTTCGGGTATGACTTTAGGCGAATACTTCAAAAAGTATATTTTTGACCCGCTTGGAATGGCCGATACCCGCTTCTATTTTCCTAAAGAAAAACACGACCGACTCGTGCCCGTCTATACGTACAGTGCCGAAAAGAAAATGGTCATGGCGGATATGGCAACAACTGGTTTGGACCCTAATTATCCCCATTGGGACAGAAAAGACCACTTTGCGGGTGGTGGTGGTTTGTCGGGTACGGCAATGGACTACGCCAAATTCATTCAAGCCCTTTGTAATGGGGGTACGTATAATGGTCAAAGAATACTCGGCAGAAAAACCGTAGAATTAATTGCCTCCGACCAAATGGCCTTACAAAATGCCATGGGAACAGGCTACAGCAAATTGCCCGGCATTACTTACGGTTTGGGCTTTGCGTTGAGAACGGAAGCGGGGGCCGCTTGGTCACCTAAATCACCCGGTACCTTCGAGTGGGGTGGCGTGTTTAACACCAAGTTTTTCATCGACCCCGCCGAAGAACTCATCTTTGTGGGCATGACGCAGATTTCTCCTTTTACCCGTCCCGATTTTTGGGACCGACTGTATGCGATTATTTATGGGGCGTTGGAGTAGGTATGTTCTACCTCACCACCAACTTTCCATAATGCACCGGTTTCCCCTCCGATTCAATTTGATAAAAGTAGAGGCCAGCGGCCAAGTTCAACTGTTCAATCGTTAGTTGGTTGTCTTGGAAAACATGGGATTGTAAGCGTTGACCGCTGACCGTCAGGAGGTTAAATCGGCCCTTCGTTAGCGAATAATCGGCTAACTGGACGTGCAATCTATCGGTAGTGGGATTTGGATAGACCGTTAGTTGACCACCCGCTTCGTCAATCACACTCGTACTCGCCGTCAGTTCTAAGTAATCGGCATCGACCGTATGAAAGACGACTCGGGTCATCGTTGGTGTGTTTTCATCGAACGTAATGGCCGCTTGATTTTCGATGAGACTGTTTCTAGGGTTGTCCGTTTTTTGGGAAATTTTGAATTTAATGAATCCTCTTTGCTCGGCCGAAAGGGGACTAATGTCCTTAAATAGAAATCGAATGCTCGTCTCCGTTTTTTCAAAGGTATAGGGTAGATTGGAGACACCCGTTTGGATACTGTTAATGTCCAAGTAAGGAGACAATTTCATCTCGATGGTGGCCGTAGTAGGTTCACTGCCCGCTTCGGGTAAGAAGTCCACTACGTACTGAATCGGAACGTTTTGCTCGATAAAATGAGCGGCGCCGTAGCCCTTGGGGAAGGCGCTCAAGTTATTAGGTGCTGTGGGTTCGTTGGTGTTTTGCTGATAATCAATCGCTCGGTTTAAGTCCGCATCGTCCTGCGGAAAAAGACCAACTAGTCCCGTCGTATTAATGCCACTACAACCTTCAACGGTCACGGAAGGCATACTTTGACCTGGATGATTTCCTTCTTGCTCTGCCTCCAACCGCCAAGTGCTGCCGTTGGCGGCGAAGTTGAAGTTGATACCTTGTCCTTGGTTGAGTTTAAATTTTTCGGAGCGTAATAACAAAACATCTTCAACGATGACGTATTGCAAAGGCTCCAGCATATCGCCCGTCCCGATGTTTTGAATGTTCATTTTAATTTGGTCCTCCTCACATTCGCCCGTCACTTTAATGCTGGCGCCCGACCACAATGGATTATCATTTTCACAAGGCTGGTCCGAAAAAATGGTTGCATCTACTAGGTGCGTTTGCCCTTCGACGGCATCACAACTTAAAAAGGCCGTAAAGGAAAAAGAAGTATCACATTTGGCGGGTGCTAGGTTTTCCAAAAAGAAAATGAGCGTATTATTTTCTCCCGTTGTGTAAGGAATACTAGCCGACCGAATCTCTAAAAAAGGGTCTAATTCAACTTCTATGATGGCGACCTCGGCGGCTTCAGCACCGAAGTTACAGTAGTTAACGTAGTAAGTATTATTGGCGCAGATTTCTAGCGCGGGCGTACCAATGTTGACTCCTAATACCTCGTTGCAATCTGCGTTGACGACAAAAGGAATATCCAATGTATTGTCTCCTGCTTTTAATTGATTGAGGGTGTAAATAGCGGGGCAATTCTGGCTGTAGTCGAGGTCAGAGATAACTTTGATTTCGTATTCCTCCGCTTCCGTATTGCTATTAACGGGAATGGCATAATTACCAAAAGAGTCCGTAAAGCTGGTGTAGGTCTTTTGAGAGTTTTTACCTCTAGCCATCACCGTTTTGCTCGGTAAGCCCGGCTCATCTTCGTCCCGTTGACAGTTTCCGTTCAACTCTTGATAGACTTTTCCCGTGATAAATTGGGTAGAGAAATTGTTGATAACCAAGGTCGTTTCACAATAATCCCAATTGCCCGCTTGGTCGCCCGCCCAAACCGTCACCAACTGAGTGCCGACATCCGATTGGTCAATATCAATGCTGATACTGGTGGGTGGTGTACCGTTGGTTTTTCCTTTTTCAATTCGAAATTCCAATAATTCTGGAGTTGTACAATCGTCCGTACTACCTCCGTCGAAATCTCTGGCAAATATCTTATTTTCCGTTCCACTATCTAGGTTAGCTTGGAGGCCAACGATACAAATCACGGTAGGCTTTTTGGTATCTTCTAGGCATTTATCCCCTACAAAAACGGTAGAAAAACAACGATTCCAATTGCCCGCTTCGTCACCAATCCACAGGACGACGGTGTGTTCGCCTTGGGGCAATTCTATACTAGTAGTCATAGCGGGCTCGGTAGCGTTTACGTCAGTAGTGACAGTTCGGCGCAGCTTATCGGTTGGCGTACAAAGGTCAAAACTATTTTCGTCCAAGTCGCTAGCTTGCAAAGTAGCAACTCCCGCCTCATTGAGCGCCAAACGCACTTCGCTGTCACAAATCGCCGTTGGCGGCGAAGTATCCTCGTTGCAAGTGGGCACGTTTACACTTATAGTGGAAAAGCAACGATTCCAGTTACCCGCTTGGTCGCCCACCCACAGAACGGCGGTAATGGTACCAAGGTCCGCTTGGGTTAAGATTAAACTGATAGAATTAGCGGGAGGAGGCGTATCGCTACCCGTTCGGCTAATGCGCAATTCGGGATTCGCCGTACAGTCATCAAAGCTACCATTGTCCAAGTCGGGGGCAAATACTTCGGCCGTTCCCAAGCCTTCAAAAAGTCGGACCGCTAGACCTTCTATACACAAAGCCGTAGGAGCGGCTTGGTCGTTTTCGCAGTCCGTTTGTGCCACAAGCGAAGTGGTCAAACCGCTCACTAAAAAGAAAAAAAGTACGGAAATTTGGGTTAATGTTCTTGATTGCATAATCTTAGGGTTTGTTGTAATTAAGAAAACAGTCGGGCGTCGGTTCTTCTCGACGATACAAAAGTGTAAACTTATCGGTAGGATAGAAAAGACAATTAGGCCAGTTTGTAAAAAATAAAATTGAATATTTAAT
>JBCCQK010000010.1:0-42757 GCA_039024375.1 Bacteroidota bacterium | reverse complement strand
GAGTCCAAATAGATTTTCAAAGAAAATCTAATTGGACTCACCCTTAAAATCCCCTTTTACAATTTTTTTCGTTCGATGCGAAAAAAATTGTTGGGAACGCCTAGCAAAGAAGTTTGGCAGTGTATCAAAAGTAATGCTGAACATTGGTGCGAGGCTTCAGCCTTGTTCCTTGATTTTGCCGCCTCTGGCGGTTATAGCTAAAGCCGCCAGAGGTAGCCTTAATGCTTTACACGAGGCAAGAGCCTCGCACTTACTCAGCATTACATCTGGTACACCGCCAGAAGTTTTATTAAAAAGACCTTCTTAGGGAGTTCGCAAAAAATAACCTACGCATCTTTCTAAAAATTTGAATTTTCTCTTCGTTGATTTTTTTCTAAAATAACCCGCTATTCTACGAAAAAATCGCCTTGATAAAATCCAAATTTTCTACGAAATATTGCGTAGTTTATTTATTTCCTCATCCCTTATAATTACTTTTTTTACGAAAAAATAAAAATGTCTGCTTCAAGACAAAGCCAGCGCAGCTTGACCTATAATGGTATTTTGGCAATACTTCCACAATGTCACTGTGATACTTTTGTGATAAGTTTTTAGAAAGTAGCACAGGCTTGTGATATTTGGACAAAATTTAAACAGGACATATAATTAGATAGATTTTGTCTATTTGATTAGCTTGTAATATAGATATAGTTTTGAATCGAAAATTGGAGAAAAAAGAAAAAAAATAATTTCACAAGCAGCCTTTTCTTTTTGTCTTGTGTATAGGGAATCAAACATCTTTGTTTAAACATCATTTAATTAATGCGTTCAATTTCAGAATCGGACTTACCAGCTATTTTGCTGGGTTGTAGCCGCAACAAAAGGAGTAGCCAAAATGCGCTCTATCGGCTGTACTACTCCTACGGGATGAGTGTTGCGATTCGCTACGTAGGAACGGAATCGGAAGCATTGTCTATCGTAAATGATGCTTTTTTAAAAGTATTTGACAATATCAAAAAGTATAATCCCAATCAACCTTTTAAGCCCTGGTTTAGGCGAATTTTGGTAAACACGGCCATCAATGCGGTCAAAAAAAAACAGAAATACAAGATGGAAGTGAATATAGATGAGGCAAAAAAAGTGGCTGCTAGCGAAAAGATTTTGAGTCAAATCAGCTACAAAGAATTGATGGGAATGCTACAATCGCTTTCCCTCGCTTATCGAACGGTGTTTAATCTGTATGTCATTGACGGGTTCAAACACTCGGAGATTGCCGAAATGTTGGGGATTACGGAAAGTACTTCCAAATCAAACTTAACTAGAGCCAGAGTAAAATTAAAGGCAATTATTGAAGAAAAGTTAAAACAACCTTATGTCTGATTGGACGCCCGAAGACGTAGATGCGCTGTTTCAGGAAGGCTCAAAAAGACACGAATTTGAGTACAACGAAGCAGCTTGGGGGCAAATGGAAGATTTGCTAGACCGCCGCGACAAGCGTCGTGGGTTGGTGTGGTGGTTCTTTGGTATCGGAATAAGTTTGCTGCTCTTTTTTGGGTACTTTGGGTGGAGTAGTTTAGCGCTGGTCAACAAAACTGACGTGAGTATGGACGACTTATCTACTGTTTCCGAAGTGGCGGTGATAACTACCGAGCAAGTAGCACCTAGTGATAAAAATCAGGAAAATGTGGCGAACCAGAACGAGTTGTCTCAAGCGATAGCTACCGCTAAAGTTGAACAACTTATTTTCTCGCAGGAAACGGTAAGTGAAAAATCTCAAAAAGAAGCAACAAATCAACGAGCTAAAACGACCCCAAAGAAAAATCTTCTAGCAACCGACAATTCATCAAAAGTGATGAAAAGTACAACGAATAATCTGCAAGATATGGATGTCTTGGAAGGAGTATCAAGATTGCTTGTACCAACCTCTGGAGATGAAATATCCGTAAAAGAGGCGATAGAAAAAAATACAGAAAAGGTAGCTACATTTTCTAGCGAAAGAAACATCGAAGTCAGCCGTCTGCCACCATTGTCCTTCTTACTAACGGCACCTGTTCCACCGATTGAGGTAGATGAGTCGTTATTGGAAAAAATTGTTGAACCACAGAAAAATTTGCACGATAATCATTTGGTAATTGGTGCGCTAATCGGCAGCGAAATATCTTTCACCGAGACTGATGCACTTTGTGCGCCAACTTGGAAAGCGGGCCTAAGTGTTGAATATCGCTACGCTAGAAAACTGGCGCTGAAAGTAGGAGTAAACTATATTCGGAAGGATTACCAAACGCAGAATGCGGCCAATTATCGAGCACCCATGGGTTTTTGGGAAAATGGAGTGTTACCCCAAGCAGTAACGGCGAATTGCGACGTGCTAGAATTGTCGCTCATCCAAAGTTATTTTCCCAAAGGACACACTAGGAAAGGTTTTTACGTCAATGCGGGATTAACTTCCTATCTGATGTTGGAAGAGGTGTATAATTATAGTTACGAAAATCCCCCTACCAACGCCAGAATGCGTTGGGCTACACAGAATACGAATCGCCACTGGATGGGTATCGGAGAAGTTTCTTTTGGATATAACCTTCCATTTACGGATAAATCTTCTTTACAAATAGCTCCTTATGCGCAACTCCCTCTGACCGGCGTTGGACACGGGCAATTGAAGCTGTTTAGTTCTGGAGTATTGGTACGGTATAATTTTCATGTGCGCTAGCTAGTACTACACTGTAACATAAATTGCTTAATATTTTGCTCGTCCCGCTTTGCGAGACTCGCAATAGGGAGTATTTTTTACACCGAAACGCATTTAACAACTACTACTTTTAGACTTTCTAAAAACCGATTATTTATTTCTAAAAAAGGTTGAAAAGAAGTGAAAATTGCCTCAATCCCACGAGAATGAAGGAGGAAAGTGTTTATACTTTCCTTTGACATTCTCTGGTGAAACACTATTTTTTAATCTACATTTAATCGTAATTATTCAGAACCAAGAGTAGAGAATCGAGATTAGAGACTTATGATGTTGACCAATGAGCATAAAATCGAAATTTATGTCTCTGTTCTCTCAATAAAATGTTCTCTATTCTGAATAGCTACATTCATTCGAACAAAAGTAGTCTAACTACACTGTAAACCCTTTTTATCTACTTAAAAATGGATGAGGTGAGGTATGGCCTAGCCCAACCAATAGTCCGCATTTAAAAAATTTAAAAACAATGAGATTTAATTACAATGCTTCCAATAGGAGGCCTGGACAACTATTGTCCGACCGATTTTTTCAAAGCATACAGTTATTTGCTTTCACTTTATTATTAGCCTTTGGCTATACTACTGTTAATGCACAAGTAGTCATCAGCGAAGTATTTGCCAATGGTACTTTTGAATTGCGCAATACTGGAGCAAGTACAGTTAATATTTCCTCTTACTGGATATGCGATTTTCCCGATTACAGAAGATTAGACCAATTGGAATTAGAATGTGGTAGCCTAAACTTAGGTGCTGGCGAAGAAGTAGTTTTGACCGCTCCTGGTTTGCACGAAACAAATGATTCAGAACTGGGACTTTTTACGACTAACGCTTTTGGTAGCCAAGATGCTATTATTTCTTACGTAGAATGGGGGTCTAGTGGGCACCGAAGGGCAGGGATTGCCGTGGCCAAAGGAATTTGGGATGGAAATGGTTTGGCAGCTATCGGTAGTGGTCAATCCATCGAACTGACTGGTGATGGTACCAATTCGTCTGATTGGTCGGTAAATGCTAGCCCGATGGCTTGTGCTACTGGTGGAGGAGAACCAATGTGTGACGTAGATGGAGGAGTGATTTCCACGACAGATAGAACCTCTATCTGTGTAGATGGCATTGCTGACCCCATTAATGTAACGGTAGGTGGTTCACCATCAGGCGCCAACCGAGGATGGGTCATTACGGACGACCAAAGAAACATCTTGGCCTTGCCAGCTGCTCCACCATTCGATTTAGACGGAGCGGGAGAAGGCACTTGTTTTATTTACTACATCCGTTACGAAGATGGTTTGCAAGGATTAACCGCAGGACAAAACTTAGGGAACTTACAAGGCTGTTGGGATTTATCTAACAGAATTGAAGTAGTCAGACAAAAGCCAGACGGAGGTCGAGTAACGACGCAAGGTGGCATGACCGAATTTACCGCAACGGCGGGTAACGTAATGGTGCCTGTAACTAGAACAACTTCAGCGACTGCATTGAGCTACTGGTACATCATTACCGATGACAACGACAATATTTTAGCATTTAACAATCCGGGTGATGCGTCTCCAACGGACAACGTGACATTGGATTTGAGCGGTGCACCCGTAGGTATCTGTAGAATTTGGGGCTGGTCTTACCGAGGCGAAGGAGACCCCATTCCGGGCGAAAGTATTCAAACGTTGACGGACGGAGCTTGTGAGGCGATTTCTGATAATTTTATTACGGTTAACCGTTTAGCACCAGATAATTGTGATGTGGATGGAGGAGTGATTTCTACTACCGATAGAACTTCCATCTGTGTAGACGGAATCGCTGACCCCATTAATGTAACCGTAGGTGGTTCCCCATCAGGCGCCAACCGAGGATGGGTCATTACGGACGACCAAAGAAACATTTTGGCTTTACCAGCTGCTCCACCATTCGATTTAGACGGAGCGGGAGAAGGCACTTGTTTTATTTACTACATCCGTTACGAAGATGGTTTGCAAGGATTAACCGCAGGACAAAACTTAGGAAACTTACAAGGCTGTTGGGATTTGTCTAACAGAATTGAAGTCGTACGACAAAAGCCAGATGGCGGTCGAGTAACGACGCAGGGTGGCATGACCGAATTTACGGCAACGGCTGGTAATGTAATGGTACCTGTCACGAGAACAACTTCTGCTACGGCGTTGAGTTACTGGTACATTATTACCGATGACAATGATAACATTTTAGCGTTTAACAATCCAGGCGATGCGTCTCCAACGGACAATGTGACATTGGATTTGAGCGGTGCACCCGTAGGTGTATGTAGAATTTGGGGTTGGTCTTACCGAGGAGAAGGCGACCCCATTCCAGGCGAAAGTATTCAAACGTTGACGGATGGCGCTTGTGAAGCAATTTCTGATAATTTTATTACGGTTAACCGTTTAGCACCAGATGCGCCAGCTACTCCTGTAAAATATACTGCTCATTTGACGGGTTCGCAGGAAGTTTGTCCTAAGATTACTACGGGGTACGGTACCGTAGAAGCCGTTTTGACAGGAAAAATTTTAAAGGTAAGCGGTTCTTTTGCTAATATGATTGGTGAGTTTGACTCCAATATTGCGGGTGGGGCACATATCCACTTTGCGCCTGCGGGTAGAAATGGTGGTGTAGAGTTATTATTAACGACTAACGTAAATGCAGATTTAAAAGGAGGTACTTTTTCAGAAAGAGAAAATACTTTCACTTTGACGGATGCACAAGTTCGCTATTTACAAAATAGAGAATTGTATATCAATATCCATACCAAGTTATTTGGTCCAGGGGAATTGAGAGGTCAATTATTACCACCAGCCGATGCCGTTTTCCAAGCCAATTTATTAGGTATCAACGAGGTGCCAGCTAACAATTCTAGTGCAACGGGTAACGTATTATTAGAATTGAGAGGCAATCAATTAGTGGCAACTGGTGCTTTTGAAGGTTTTGACAGCAAAGTAGCTACCGACTTAGCGGGTGGTGGACATATCCACCGAGGATTTACGGGTAGAAACGGTGGTATTGAGTTGATTTTCGATATTACGCTTGATGCGGGGCAAAAAGGTGGTCGCCTAGAGGCTAGTAAAAATACTTTCACCTTGACACCGAGCCAATTGACGTACTTGAAGCGACAAGAGTTATACATCAACATACACTCCGAAAATAACCGACCAGGGGAAGTAAGAGGGCAAATTGCACCTTTGGGAGCAGCTTACTTTGTGGGTAATTTGGAAGGAGCACAAGAAGTACCAGCGATTAACGTACCATCTAACGGTAGAGCATTGGTTACTTTTGATGGTAATAATACGATTTACGTAAGTGGTACTTTTAACGATTTGCAAGGTGATTTGAATACGGAATTAGTAGGTGGAGCCCACCTTCACTTGGCAGCTAGAGGTGCTAATGGTCCAATCCTTTTCCCTCTGGATGTAACGTTAGCAGACGATAAAAGAAATGGGGTGTTTTTACCACAAAACAACAAATTCGTATTGACTCGCGACCAACGAGATGCCCTATTTACCGAGGGTGTTTATGTCAACGTGCACAGTTTAGTCCACGTTCCAGGAGAACTTCGAGGGCAATTGGTTGGACAAACTATTCCAGAATGTGGGAATCCCGTTTTGGTAGATGTTACCTGTCCTACTCCTAACAATTTGACAACTAAGAGCCTAGATAGTCGCCGAACCAGAGTCGATTGGGATAAAGTTTCGGGTGCTGCGAAGTACAAGATTGAAATCAGGTTTGCTGGGAAGACCAGAGTCATTGGTCGTGGTTTGACGAGAAGTAACGGTGTTTTTGTTTTTGCTCCCTCTGGCCGAGATTACGAAATCAGGGTACAGACTATCTGTCAAGATGGTAGCAAATCACTCTATACCCCTTGGGTACCTTTCTCTACGCCTTCCTACTTTTCGGGTGAGGTAGCACAAGGTAGAAGTAGTAACAATACGGATGGTTTGGAAGCTATTGAGATTTTGCAGGAAAAGATTACCGATGTAGCGGTTTATCCTAATCCAGTTTTGAATGTATTAAATGTAGAATACACCACTTCTACTAATACTGGTGTATTGACGATATTCCACGTTTCTGGACAAAGAGTTAATGTAACTCGATTGAGCGAAAATCAAGATTACCACCAAGTAAATTTGAGCGATTTACCCGATGGTGCTTATATGATGACGATACAAGAAGATGGCAAATTACCGCACACCGAGCGAATCATTAAAGGGTCTCGATAATTTCGGTTAGTGTATTAATCCCTAAGTAAGCAGCTTGAATATGGGGTTCGTTAAATGATGTTTTTAGAAGCGGTAGTACCTGTGTGGTACTGCCGTTTCTGTTTTATTGGAATTGTTCACAAATAAATATTCAAATCTTTTAAATTTCCAAAGTATCCAAAATCGAATCATGGTCACGTTTTCACCAAGTCAAAATTCAAATTAGAGAAATAGTCGTAATTCAAAATATATAACCTGTTCAGATATTATTAAAAACATCTTTTAATAAAATGGGATAAATGATTTTTAATGTTCATTTTTAAAAAAGGTAAAGAAGTCCTGTCACAAATCCACTAAATTTATCCAATAATAGTACTTCCGTTCCTATATTTTTGCTTTAGATAATACTAGCACAGTAAAAAGTTAGTGGAAAGCGAGTTCTTTAGGATTTAAAGTATTGATTATGAATATTTATCCTACCATAAACTGCCTACTGCAAACTGATTTACTACCTACTGTATCAAACCTATAAATTTAGAAACTCTAGTAGAAAGGATACCCCCTTTCTCACCAACAACGCAGACATTTCTTTAAAATTTAGCTCCGAGTATTTCACTAATAGCAAATTGAACATACAGTCACGGTTGATAATTGGCCATCCCCCCAAAGCTTGTTTCTTCCACACATTACCCATCTAATGGCAGGCTAGTTCAATGTTTATCATTACTGTAAACAAAAATGGCTTGAACAAGTACGGTTTAAGCAGTACTACTGCTCAAACTACTTTTTAGTTTACCTTGAGAGAATCAAAAATACAAGAATAGTTGGTCAACCGACCAACGATTTTAATGATGAACCGATTGGTGCCAATCCACCAATTTAGGGCGGTTACACTATTGATTAGTAATTGGTAAAGACTCGAAATGACAAAGTATTCCACAAATAGAAAAGAGGTCGTTTGTCCGCATTGGGAGCTGCTTCGTAGCTTCATATGGTGGACAACTCCAATCATTAAATCACTGCTTGGATTATCGCTGTGTCTAGCAACTGCTACTTCTATTTCTGCACAAGACTTACAGGTAAACATTGAAGTACCACTACAAGGCGTAGATAATTTCGCAGTATGTGGCACCGCTAAAACGGTAGCTTTATCTGCTGAAAACGTTACCACTGATACATTGACCGACGTTACGGTTTCCATCCCTTTGCTAATTGGTTTTGATTATGTTAGTAACTCTTTAATGGGCGACGCAACGCTCGTTAACCCTGCTATTCCTTCTTTTCTAATTGATACAATTTTTCCCAGTACCACGAAAAATTTTGCGTTTGACGCTATTGTGAATTGCGATGGCATCACCGAAATCAACGCAGGAGGTAACAAAAATTTGATTGCTGATTTTGCCTACATAGGAGCAATGGGTTTGCAATCCGATACGTCCGCCAATTTTGATTTGGTGAAACCTACGCTTGCTTTTTCCAATGTTAGTCCAACTAGCCTTAGCTTAGCGTTTAATGAAACGGTTACGGTCACTACTACGCTTTCCAATACGGGGCAAGGCACATTAGATTCGCTGACTTTTTTTATTAAAAAACCGACGGAACTGACCTTGACTTCGGTTGTAATTAATGGGAATAACCTTATCGCCGCAAGTGTCAATGGTGATACTTCGTTTTTCATATTGGAAGGCGCTTTGATAGCTAATGCCACGAACAGTGGCAACAATGGAAATCCTAATCTCTTCGAGCAAAATGAATCTTTCACTATCGAAGAAAATTATCAACTCAACGATTGTAACACTACTCCGAATAGCTTAGAACGAGGAGTAAGTTACGGTTGTCACGGCACTACTTGTGAGCAAATTACTAATAATACCAGCCTTTCTATTAACACCATTAACATTACTTCGCAAAATGATACGACCATTTGTTTCTCGGATGCGATTGACCTAACGGCGACAGGTGGTGCGGACTATGTTTGGAAACAACTGGATGCGCCGAATGGTACTATTACCAATGCTAATTTAAGTAGCAATGCCACTTATAATACGGGTAATTTAACTACAACGACGACTTATAGAGTTGTAGTGAGTGCCGGCAATTGCGCAGATTCGCTGGAAACTACGGTTACCGTTCTGGACGAATTGGTGATTTCTTCGGATACGATAATTTGTTATAGTACGGACGCTACTTTGTCTATGTCGGGTGGTAGTTCCAACCGAGTTTGGCAGCAATTAGACGGCCCCAACGGCAACGTTGTAGCGAACAACCTAGGAACCAATACGACCTATAATACGGGAAATCTAACAACAACGACGACTTTTCGACTTTTAGATATGGACTGTAGTGATGCCTTGGAAGTGACTGTCACGGTTCTAGACGAATTAATAATCTCTTCCGATATAACGATTTGTTACAATACGGACGCAACTCTGTCCGTATCGGGCGGTAGTCCTAATCGGGTGTGGCAGCAACTGGATGGCCCCAACGGCAACGTCGTAGCGAATAATCTAGGAACCAATACAACATATAATACGGGGAATCTGACAGCGACGACCACTTTCCGACTTGTGGATACGGACTGTAACGATACCCTAGAAGTAACCGTTACGGTTCTAGATGAGTTAACAATCTTTGCTGATACGACGGTTTGTTACAATACAGATGCAACTTTATCCGTGTCGGGCGGCAGCCCCAACCGAGTTTGGCAACAATTGGATGGCCCTAATGGCAGCGTCGTGGCCAATAATTTGGGAACAGCTACAACGTATAATACGGGTAACTTGACAGCGACGACCACTTTCCGACTTGTAGATACGGACTGTAACGATACCCTAGAGGTAACCGTTACAGTTCTGGAAGAGTTAACCATTTCTAACGACACCACTATCTGTATCAATGAGTCGGTAGATTTGACCGTAGCGGGAGGTAGTGCGACGTATTTATGGAAAGAATTAACTGCTCCGAATGGTGCGATTGCGAATGCTAATTTAAGCACTAATGCTACCTACACCACAGGGAACTTGACCACTACCAAATACTATCGAGCGATAGACACTAATTGTAATGATTCGCTGGAAGTGACGGTTACTGTATTACCTGCTCTAGCTGTTTCGCAAGATACCAGCGTTTGTCCCGAAGAGTCCATTGTTCTAACGGCAACTGGTGGAAGTACCACTTATACTTGGCACGAATTAGATGGTCCCAACGGAAATATTATTACGGCTAATATTAGTAATGGCTCGACTTACACCACAGGGACATCGGCGGTAACGACTACTTACCGAGCCACTGATGTAGTTTGCGCAGATTCACTGGAAGTCACCGTCACTAGATTTGTGCCTGTCCCCGTTTTTGCGGGGCGAACCCAAACCATTTGCGACGGAGCGACCACCAATTTATCGGGTTCGACGACGCACACCAATCACGTTTGGCGAGCATTGCCGAGTGGCCCGACTCAATCGGGCCAGACCGTAGCCGTTAGTCCTATAGAGACTACTTTTTATGAGTTGACAGCCGATGATGTCAACGGTTGTTCCGTGCGAGATACCGTCAAAATAGTTGTCTTAGAACCCAATAATTTTAACGTCACCATTGATGTACCGCAGTCGGGTGTGGATAAGTTTGGTGTTTGCGGGCCACCCCAAACCGTCACGGTTACGGTTGAAAATCTAATAAGTGATACGATTGCCAATATCAACGTCACGACAAATGTTTTAAGTGGATTTTTCTACGATGTGGGAACGCTAACGGGAGACGCTACTTTATTGGACGCTAATAATTTGCTCTTTGCACTCGATACCATTTATCCCAATATGGTCAATACGTTTGCCTTCGATTTGGGATTGAATTGCGATGGTATTGCCGTAGTGAATAGTTCTGGTGATAAAAACCTTAGCCTAAC
The DNA here is from genome assembly GCA_039024375.1 of Bacteroidota bacterium. Lineage (GTDB taxonomy): Bacteria > Bacteroidota > Bacteroidia > Chitinophagales > Saprospiraceae > JAFMDF01. The sequence continues at coordinate 31,936 of JBCCQK010000010.1, read as the reverse complement.
TTTCAGTTGTGCGGGTGGTGGGCAACCCATTTTTACCGAACAATCGGACAATTTCGAGGTCGCCAAACCTACTTTGACGATTCCTAGTAGTACGCCGAGCAATTTAGAAATGTTTCTCAATAAAGTCGATACTATCACGACCAGAATCGTCAACGGGTCGCAGGGGGAATTGGATTCGTTGGAATTTTTTGTCGTCAATCACAACGAGTTAGATTTGATTGAAGTCTGGCTCAATGGCAACTTGATTCCCTTGGATAGAGTAGAAGGTGGGCGTAGCTATTTTGTCTTAGACGGAGCGTTAATTGCCGAAGCGGTGGACGTGTTGAATAGTAATAATGACCCCACCTTACTGGAGTTCAACGAATTTTTTGATATTCAAGAAGTCTATCAGATGACTACTTGTAATGCCTTCCCCGACCCACTGGAAAGAGGGGTAAATTACGGTTGTGAAGGAGAAGTTTGTGAAGAAACCAGTCGAACATCGGACGTAGAATACGGCGCCGAACAACCTAGTTTAACTTTCCGTCCCTACGAAGGTTTTAGTACCGATATGAATCCGCTATGCTATAATGATGGTGTGATAGTAAGTGGCTTGTATTTTACTAATACGGGATTAGCCCCCGCTACGCAGATTGACTTTCGATTGGACGACTATTCGCCGCACGGAGGCGCATCTACCACGGGTTTTGACCAAAATTCGGTGATATGGCAGATTGGTTCTGCTGGAACAGCTAACACCTTAACGCCAACGGGAGTAGGCGGTAATAATTGCTCGGGTTTTCCCAATAACCTAATGTTCAATTTCGATACTTTAGTACTGAATCCAGGTGATACTATTTTTGTCAGATTTGACCGCTACACGGGTTGTGGTTGCAATCAGAGTACGGGAAATGGCTGCCAAATTCGGAATGTCAACAGCTGGCGTATTTTAGGAGACAATACGAGCAATCCTCAGTACCAAGACCTTTGTGGCTTTAGTACGTATAATGCAGGGCAGTATAATTTTGGTGGCGAACGGGCTTCTTTGAGTATGTTTATTGAGGCACCCGTGGAAATTGGTAATGGAGAAAATAACCAGAATACCTATAATATTCCTTTTTACAGTAACTCTTTAGACGAGCGTTGTCCGACTTGCTACATTGAAGCGACTTATTCCATCGGTAACGGTTTGGACGTAACGGGTTTGATGTGGGTGGACGATGACGGAGATATGTGGACGCCCGATTTTTACGATTATACCGATAATGGCATACTAGGTGGAGGTGGTTCAGCCGATGCCTTGACCGTTAGATGGACGGGAGAGCCACCAAATGGTTTCCGACCGAGTGGTGGCGGTTCGGCCATTTTATTAAAATATCAAGGCGATTGTGGGGAGATTAGTGGTGTTTGTGGCGCTGGGGCAGTAGCGGCGATTACGCAGGAAATTCGTTATTATATGCCCGTTTGTAATAATTGTGACCCCCAATTGATTACTTGTCCAATCACTAATAATGTAGAAATTGAATGTCCTTCTTGCAATCCTTGTGAAGGCTTGGTGCATACGGAAATGACGGTGGAAAGAGCCACTTTTGGTTTGGGCGATAATGATGATGACGGGATGCCGGAGTCGGGCGAATTCTTGGACGAAACAATGATTCGAAAAGATAGAATCATTCGGGGCGACACGGTCAAAGCACACTACGAAGGTTTTGTAAATGATACGAGCAATACTACCTACGAATTTGCCTACGCTACGCTTGATATGGCGATTTCGGACTATTTGCCTTTAGGCGCAGAAGTGACGATTTACGATGCCGATTTGGATACCACTTATTTTTGTAACGTTATTCAACAATTTAAGGATGGTAATAATTTGGTGAATAATCTGACTCCTGCCAGTTTGACGAGTTTGGGTTGTATGGATTTGCCCGCAGGTTTCACTTACGCTGATGGTGATTCGATTAAAGTAGATTTCTTTTTTCAAATTCTGGAAGATGCGCCCGTGGGAGTTACACCGCATACGTTAGGTTCTCGCTTTTTTGTGAGCGACGAAGCCTACGGTGGAGCTATATTTCGTTGCAACGACTTGCAGGATGTCATTAACCAAATTGGTTTATACGAAACCTTTTTTATTCAAGGGAACTTCACCCGTGGTGGCTGCTCCGAATTTCGGCACGATTGGGAGCAAAGAACTTGGTTAGGCACCAGCGGTACGGCGGGCTTTGACTATTTCCCTAACGAATATCGACAAAATTGGCGCTACCCTAAGCTGTTTACGGTCACTAAGCCCGATTTGGAATTATTGAGTTTCCAGATTTATGTGCGGCGCAAAAACGGTGGGCAATTATTCAATCAAACCGTATCGGCCAATTCTTCTTATGTCATCGTCAACGGTAATGATTATACTTTAAACGTCGAGCAATATCTGAACGACAACGGCGGTTTTCCCTTTTTGGACGAAGGCGCTAGATTTGAAATTCGGACTCGTTTGCGAGGGGGTTGTTTTACCGACGTGGGAACGTACTCTATGCCTTATAAAATTGATTGGGATTTAGACCCGATTTTTTTCGGTATGCCCTCCGATACCACTACGGGAAGTAATAATTTTACTTACACGGGTGGTCCCAATGTTGGCATCCAATCGAATACATCCATTGTAGAAATCAACGGAGAAAATGCCTGCTTTGAAGTGCGCGTGAGCAATGCTAATAATAATGCGGCGGATAATGTTTTTTTGAATTTTCAGAGCCTTTCGGGGGCGGTAGTCGTCCAGAGTATTCGGGAAGTAACCGTTGGTAGCGACAGTCTGCCGCTGAACCCGACGACGGATATTTATGAATTGGGCAATTTGGGCGGTAATGCCGAAAAGCGTTTTGAACTGTGTGTGATTACCAATAATTGTGAATTGGATAGCTTGATTTTAAATACAGGTTGGAGTTGTGCGGGTTATCCTGCCACCTTAGCCGAAGCCGAATGTTTGGCGAGTGATGTGGTAAGAGTAACGCCAATTGACGCAGAATTAGGGATGGCTATCATCGAACCATCCGCTAAAGTAACGGGTGATTTATGTACCAATACGCCCTACGAATTAGAATTGACGAGTGGTAAACTGGGCTTTTTGAACAACATCAATCTGCGCTTTTTCTTACCGCAAGATGTGGTTTACGTGCCTGGTAGTTTTGAATTGGCTTATCCCGTTCCACTGACGGGTTCGCCCACTTTCGTACAAGTGGATGACCCTAGTAATCTTTTTGGAAATGTATTTGAAATTAACGTTAGTGAACAAGACTCCATTCTGGATTCCATTGGTTTGGTCGGCACGACTGATTTAACCCGAAACTTCCTGCGAGTGCGTTTTCAAACCGCCACCGAATGTGGCTACACTTCGGGTAGTAAAGTACGCTTTTTAAGTTGGGCCTTTGATGCTTGTGGAGAATTGACTAATTTTCGCTTTTCTCCCGCCGAAGCCGTGGAAATTGACGGCGTAACCGCACCGTTTATCTCCGATGTAGGGGCAGGCGATTTTGTAGTCAATCCTTGTAGCAACGACCCTATTCCGATGGACATCAGCTTGACGGTTGGTAGCTTAAGCCCCCCAATTGGTCCCAATGATTCTCTGCGAATTATGCTACCTTTTGGCTTAGCATACATTCCCAATTCCTATCAAAATGTACAAAACTCCGTCAACGTTGAACCAAATATCGTCACCGAAAATGGCGAGCAAACGCTTTACTTTGATTTAGTAGATGGATTGGCGCCAGGTAGTACGGCGAATTTTACCTTCAACCTAATGTCGTCTATCCAAGGGCAACAATGTACCGATTATCAGATGGTGATTCAGACTTTCTCTTCTTCCCAAAAAGAATGTATTGCTACGGGAGAAATCTGTACCGTTCGAGCCGCCTCCGACGAATTTTCCCGCAACGTTAGCTACGAAGTGCCGGGCATCGAATTTACCGATTTTGAGGCTTCTTCAGTCATTGACGGCACCAACGAAACGTACACAGTCTCCGCTACGGTGCTGAACAACAGTACTTTGTCTATTCCCGATGGCTTTTCTACTACCGTAGATATTTATGCAGATATTGACAACGACGGTAAATTTTCCCCCGCTGATTCTCTTTTAGGTTCCGTCACGACTACGGATGGTATTCCTGCCATGACGACCAAAGTGGTTTCTGGTAGTTTTACGATTGATGCCAGCATTTACTGTAATCTAATTGCGGTGAGTGATAGTAAAAATAATTGTTCGTGTCCCACCGCTTATTCTTTTCCCGTGGTGGCTCGTTCTACCACCATTTTTAATAAAATAGAAACGGCTTGTTCGGGCGAAACCATTCAAATCGGGACGCCACCGATTGCGGGGTACACCTACGAATGGTTAAGCGTCAACGGCTCCAATATCAACGCCATTCAAGACGTCAACGCTTCCCAAACCAATCTCTCTTTTGTCAATCAAAGTGGGATGAATTTGGATTGGAAATTTGCGCTACGAACCATCAAAGCCAATGATTGCTACTCTTTTGATACGATTGACGTAACGATTTATCCGCAAAGAGATGTCGTAGTAAGTACTCAAGGTTGTGCGGGGTTTCCCATCAGTTTAAGTGGCCCAACCGACGGTTCCAACTATCAATGGACACCTGCAACTGGTTTGGCTAATCCGAATTCACCGACTACCGAGGTGTCATTTAGTGGTGCAGCGACCTATATGTTAACCTACACCGACCCTAATGGTTGTAATGCTTTTTTTGAACAAACGGTAGTAGAGGGTAATTGTGCCGGCTCGACAACCATTGGTGATTACGTATGGTTAGATGACAATCGAGATGGCGTACAAGACCCGGGCGAATTTGGTATTCCCAACGTGCAAGTTTTCCTCTACAATTCCAATGATTTAACCACCCCAATTGCTTCGACCTTGACGGGTTTTGATGGTAGCTATTTATTCAACCCTTTACCCGCAGGCGAATATGTGGTCGGTTTTGGTTCGCCCGGTAGCAATTTTGCCGCTACCACCGCTAATAATAGTGCCAACGATGCCATTGATAGCGATATGAACCCCAATACACTACAAACGCCACCTTATTTATTGGCCAACGGTGATAGTGTAGTAACGGTGGATGCAGGCTTTATCGAATACACTTGCGAAGTAGCCACGACTTCCGCCATCGAAAGAATTTGTTTAGGAGCAACTTTACAATTGGGTGCTAGTATTGGCGGCGATGTAACCGAATACCAATGGATAGACGCTAATGATTTGCAAGCCAACCCATCGCCTGCTAATACTACTTTGAGTGATGTTAATATTTTAAACCCCATTTTTACGCCACAAGCTACGGGTGTTTACACTTACTATTTTGTCGGTAGTAGTAATCCTGCCTTTTGTGGAGATACCGCCACGTTGAGTATTATCGTTGAGGGAGAAGCCAATCCCGTCATTATTTCCGATTCCATTTTGTGTAAAGGTGGCACGATGACTTTATTTGCTTCGGGTGGGACAACTTTCCAATGGTTTGAAAATGGTACGGAAGTGGGTAATGGTACTTCTTTGGTGATAAACCCCGAAAATACGTCCACGTACCGTTTAGTGGCAACCACCGACTTTGGCTGTACGGATGATATAGAAAAAACGATTACCGTCTTAGACGAGTTGACCGTTACGGCGGGTACGGACGTGGAAATTTGCCAAGGCGAAACGGCTACTATTGCCGCTCAAACGGGCTTTGAGACATATAATTGGGTGGAAATGCCCAGTGGAGATGCTTATGTAGGCGCAACGATTACAGTAAGCCCCATGACCACCGTCGACTACGAATTAACGGTGGTCGATAGCAACGGCTGTACCGCCAAAGATACCGTTACGGTGACGGTCAACGATTTGCCCAACCCTGCTTTTACCGTCAATAATAGCTGTGGATTAAATCCCATTTCGTTTACAAATAATAGTACCAATGCGCTCAATTACGTCTGGGAATTTGGCGACGGAATGACCTCAACTGATAATAATCCAACCCATACTTATTCCGCAACTGGATTGTACACAGTCAAATTAAAAGCGACCAACGCCGAGGGCTGTATGGACAGCATTAGCCAGCAAATCAATGTAGGCACTATTACCGCTTCCCTGTCCGCTGACCAAAGTATTTGCCCCAACGAAGCGGTGACTTTGGTGGCTTCGGGTGGCACGAGTTATTTGTGGAAACAATTGGCAGCAGCCAACGGTGCGATTACCAATGCTAATTTAAGCACTAATTCCACGTATAATACAGGAAATTTATCTTCCACAAGTTTCTATCGAGTAGTTATTGACAATGGCACTTGCGTGGATTCTTTGGAAACGACCGTCAGTATTTTTACGGCGCAAACGGTCAACGTCAGCGGCACAAATACTATTTGCCAAGGCGAATCTACGACCCTAACGGCGGCGGCTGGTTTTACCAATTATACCTGGGTAGCCGATACGGACGGAGCGACTTTTGCGGGTCAAACCATTATGGTTAGTCCCAACGATACAACTAATTACACTTTGACCGCCACGGATGGGAATGGCTGTACCGCTACGGGTAGTTATACGGTCAATGTCAAGCCAACCCCAACGGCTGGTTTTACCACCGATGGAACGTGTAATCTAACCCCCGTTACGTTTACGAATACTTCAACTGTTGCTAATGGTACGATGACTTATAATTGGGATTTTGGTGATGGTAGCGGCACTTCTACGGCACAAAATCCGACTTATACCTACGCCAATGCGGGAACGTATACGGTTACTTTGACGGCTACCGCTGACGGCTGTTCTAATACTTTTACGGAGACCATTACTATCGGCGATATTAATCCTTATGTGACGCCGAATACAACTATTTGTTCGGGCGAAAGCACCAATTTGGTTGCTTCAGGTGGCATCAATTATACGTGGAAACAGCTAAGCGGCATCGGAGGTGCCATTACCAATCAGAACTTGAGTAATTTAAGTACCTATAATACGGGTAATTTAACCACAACCACTTTTTATCGAGTGGTCATCAGCAATAATGACTGCGTAGATTCTTTGGAAACGAGGGTCATTATTCCTGCAGCGAGTGTCATTAATGCGGGCAACGACCAAACCATTTGCAACGGCGAAACGGCTGCATTAGTCGCTTCCGTTGGTTTTACCGATTATCAATGGGTGGGTAGTCCAAGTGGTGAAGTATTGCAAGGGAGAATTGCTTTGGTAACGCCTACGGTTAATAATACCTATACCTTAACCGCTAAAGACGGCAACGGCTGCGAAGTGACCGATATAGTCGAGGTTTTTGTCAACAGCGTACCCGTTCCTGCCTTTACCAGCAATGGAATGTGCGTTTTAAATGCGGTGAATTTTACCAATAATTCGACCATCCCAAGCGGTTTTATTAGCAGTTATAACTGGGATTTTGGTGATGGGAATACCTCAATGGATACTAGCCCAATGCACACCTACGCCGCCGAGGGAACGTACGCCGTCAAATTAGTGGTCGAAAGTAATTTTGGTTGCAAAGACAGCATCGTTCAAAATATATTTATCGATTCGTTAAGTATTGCAGTTTCTACTAATCAAAGCGTTTGTGCCGACGAATCGGCGACTTTAGTAGCAAGCGGTGGAGAAAGTTATCAGTGGAAACAACTGGATGCGCCCAACGGAAATATTGTCAATAATAACCTAAGCACCTTATCTACCTACCAAACCGAAAACCTAACGGCTAACACCACTTATCGAGTAGTGATTACCACCAATAATTGCGTCGATTCTTTGGAAACAACCGTCAGCGTTTTCCCCACGAATACCATTAACGCGGGGGCAGACCAAACGATTTGTGCGGGCGAAGTGGCTAATTTATCCGCCGAAAATGGCTTTACGAACTACAACTGGGTAAGTCTGCCGAGTGGAGCGACTTTTGCGGGGCAAAATATTACGGTAGAGACGTCAGACGCTGACGTCTCCACGATTAATTTAGCATTATCTGCAAACGATGCTAACGGTTGTGCAGTCAGAGATACTTTACAAATTACCGTCAACCCCAATCCAACGGCGAGTTTTACCGTCATGGGCAGTTGTGGTTTAAACCCGATTAATTTTACCAGTACCTCCACGGGTGAGACTACCTACGCTTGGGATTTTGGGGATGGAACGGGCACCTCTACCGCAGAAAATCCCAATTATACCTATACGAGTACAGGTACGTTTGATGTGAAACTAGTCGTCACTTCGGCGAATAATTGTAAGGATAGCATCACCCAACAAATTACGGTCGGTAGTTTACCGATTACGATTTCTCCGAACCAAAGTATTTGTCCCGATGAAACAGCTACTTTGGTAGCCTCGGGTGGTACGACTTATTTGTGGAAAATTTTAGACAGTCCAAACGGAAATATCACCAACGCCAATGTGGGCAATCAACCCAATTACACCACTACTGCGCTGACCCAAACAATTACTTTCCGAGTAGTCGTCAGCGATAATAATTGCCTCGATTCCTTGGAAACGACGGTAACGATAAATACCCCAACCGCCATCAATGCGGGGGCGGACCAAGCAATTTGTACGGAAGAAACAGCGACGTTATCCGCGCCAAACGGATTTACGAACTATCAATGGCAGGACTTAACGACTAATTTAGTGTATAATGGTAAAGACATTCTTGTGAGTCCTGCCGTTTCTTCTGCTTTTGCTTTGCAAGCCAACGACGCCAACGGCTGTTTGACTCGTGATACGTTGCAAATTACAGTTAATCCGCAGCCGACGGTTGCTTTTTCTAATATGGGCGAATGTGTACTTAATCCAGTTGTTTTTACCAATAATTCGACCGTTGCGAGTGGCACAATTACCACCTACACTTGGGATTTCGGGGACGGTGTAGGTACGTCCAATCAGCCAAATCCAACGTACACATTTACTGTGCAAGGGGACTACGCAGTTAAGCTAGTGGTAGAAAGTAATAACGGTTGTAAAGATAGCTTAACGCAAACGATTACGGTGGATTCTGTTGCGCCAAGTATTTCGCCAACGCAAACAATTTGTCCCAATACCAACACCGATTTGGTAGCTACGGGTGGTACTACTTATCGCTGGAAATTGCTGGACAAAGCTGGGACTATTCTTAATGATAATTTGAGTAATCTAAGCGTTTACAACACAGGTTCGTTGAGCGACACGGCCTACTATCGAGTTATTTTTGATAATAATAATTGTTTGGATTCGCTCGAAACACAGGTGAATATCTCGACCGTAGCGGGTATTAATGCGGGCAATAATGTCAATATTTGCGCCAACGAAACGGCGACTTTGACTGCCCCTACGGGTTTTGCTAATTACGAATGGAAAAATCTAAATACGGGGGCGCAATTTGTTGGACAAAGCATCAACGTTAGCCCCGAATCGACTACCAACTACGAATTAAAAGCCAATGACGGCAACGGTTGTACTGTAATTGATACGGTGGCGGTAGTAGTGAATCCACAACCGATACCGAGTTTTGAGGTAATGGGTAGTTGTGGACTAAATCCCATCAATTTTACTAGTACATCCACCACGTCAACGGGAACAATTGTCAATTGGGAATACGATTTTGGCGATGGCAACACCTCCGATGGCATCCCCAATCCTAGTAATACCTACGTGGCAGCAGGGATGTACGATGTGAGGCTGGTAGTAACCACTAATTTGGGCTGTCGAGATAGTATTACGCAAACCATCAACGTTGGTAGTTTGCCCATTACCGTAAGTGCCGACCAAAGCGTTTGTCCCAACGAATCAGCCGTGTTAGTAGCGAGTGGAGGAACAACTTATCAATGGAAGATTTTGGATGCCCCGAATGGCAATATCGTTAATGCCAATGCAGGTAGTCAAGCCACCTATACCACCAATAACTTGACCCAGACGACTACTTTCCGAGTGGTCGTCAGCGATATCAATTGTTCGGATTCTTTAGAAACGACCGTGACGGTCAATGCGCCGCTGCCCATTAATGCGGGAATGGACCAAAATATTTGCGTAGGTGAAGCGGCTACTTTAGCCGCCCCGAATGGTTTTACCAATTACGAATGGGTGAACCTCAACACGGGAGCTACTTTTAGTGGACAAAGTATTGAAGTTGCACCGACAACTACGAGCGAATACCAACTGCAAGCCAATGATGCCAACGGTTGTCCAAACGTAGATACCGTTGAAAGTCAGGTCAATCCGTTGCCCAACGCCCAATTTACAGTAGCGGGGGAATGTACCAATAATCCAACGGCTTTCACCAATACTTCGACCATTCCTAGCGGTTCAATTATTAGTTATGCGTGGAATTTTGGAGATGGAACGAGCACGTCCACTGCCGAGAATCCAACCTATGCTTACACCAACGAAGGTACCTATTGGGTGACCCTAAAGGTGGAAAGCGGCAACGGTTGTAGAGACAGCATCAGCCAAGAAATTACCATAGATAATTTATCGCTGACCGTTACGCCCGATCAAGGTATTTGTCCTAATGAAACGGCGGATTTAGTTGCCGCTGGTGGAGATAGCTACTTGTGGAAAATAGTGGATGAAAACGGCAATATTCTAAATCCTAACGTAGGTAATTTACCCAACTTAACGACTGCACCGTTGACCGATACGACCATTTACCGAGTTATTATCAGCAACAATATCTGCATTGATTCGCTAGAGACTACGGTGAATGTATTTGAACCTGCAGACCTAAATGCGGGAGCAGACCAAACGATTTGCGCCGAAGAAAATGCCAATTTATCTGCGCAAATCGGATTCACGAATTACCAATGGAAAAACTTAAATACGGGAGCTTTATTTGCTGGAAAAGATATTGTGGTCAGCCCAAATATGACCACCGAATTTGCGCTGCAAGCCAATGATGCTAACGGCTGTCTAGTGTACGATACGCTAGCAGTTAATATCAATCCACAACCAACGGTTAATTTCTCCACTTCTGGAACATGTGTCCTAAATGTGGTAGATTTCACTAATAATTCATCAATTACGGCAGGTACGATTACAGCTTACGCTTGGAATTTTGGCGATGGAACGGGGATATCTACCCTAGAAAATCCATCCTACACTTACGCCAACGCAGGAACGTACCAAGTCAAGCTAGTAGTCGAAAGTGACCAAGTTTGTCGGGATAGTTTAATTAAATCCGTCATTGTTAATGCTATCAATCCCGTAGTGACGGCAAATCAAACGGTCTGCCCCAATTCTACTGCTATTTTGGTAGCTTCTGGTGCAACCGATTATGTATGGAAACAACTGGATGCCCCCAATGGAAATATTGTTAATAACAATTTAAGTACGCTATTAACTTATACGACTACACCACTTACGACCGCTACTACTTATCGAGTTATTTTTGACGATGGTAACTGTATCGATTCCTTAGAAACAACGGTGAGCATTCATACGCCTGCTACGTTAAATGCGGGGTCTGATGAGACGATTTGCGAGAGCGAAATTCAAAACTTAACGGCGCAAGCAGGTTTTACCAACTATGCGTGGGTGAGTATTCCAGGTGGTGCAACCTTCACGGGACAGTCGATTTCGGTTAGCCCAAATGTGACGACTCGCTACGCCTTACAAGCCAATGATGCTAATGGTTGTTTGACTTATGACACCTTGCAAGTGACCGTCAACCCCAATCCAATGGCGGACTTTACGGTAAATGGAAGTTGCGGTTTGAATGTCATAAACTTCACCAATACTTCGACTATTTCCAGCGATTCAATTATTACTTACGCTTGGGATTTTGGAGACGGTACGGGCACTTCGACCAGCGAAAATCCAAGTTATACCTATACAGCAACGGGACAATTTACCGTCAAGTTAGTTGTAACGAGTGACCAAAATTGCCGAGATAGCTTAGAAAAGGTCATCAACGTAGGCAACTTACCCATTACGATTTCCAATAACCAAAGCATTTGCCCTAACGAATCGGCGACCTTAGTAGCCTCTGGTGGTACGACTTATTTGTGGAAAATTTTGGATGCGCCTAATGGCAATATTGTCAATGCCAATGCCAATAATCAACCGACTTATATCACCAACCTATTGACCCAAACGACTACGTTTAGGGTAGTTGTGAGTGATAATAGTTGTACTGATTCTTTGGAAACTACGGTGACGATTTTAACTCCCGCCAGCTTGAATGCAGGAGCTGACCAAACGATTTGTGCAGGTGAAACGGTCAATTTAAACGCCCCAACGGGTTTTACCAGTTACGAGTGGCGAGAACTGCCGAGTGGAACGGCTTACTTCGGTCCGAATATCGTGGTAATACCCACTCAAAATTCGCAGTATATTTTGACGGCGAATGATGGCAATACTTGTAGCGTGACCGATACGGTTGAAGTATTGATTAATGAAACGCCTTTAGCAGCTATTAATAATGAAAATCCAGTCCTTTGTCCCGTTGGCCCGAATGACTTAGTATTGACCGCTTTGCCACAAATGGGTGTTTATCCTTACACCTATAATTGGGTTGGCCCAAATGGTTTTACCTCTACTGATTCGGTAGTCACTCGCACCAGTCCAATGGTAGATATGACGGGTACTTACACTTTGCAAATTACCGATGCCAACGGTTGTATGAGTGAAATAGCCAGCACAGATGTTCTGGTGAGAAGTACCTTAGACGAACCTATTTTGACCTATTCTGGACCTGCTTGTGAGGGTACTACGATGACCATTGCTAGCCAAGAATACGCAGGTGCAGAAGTAGAATTTATCTGGTCGCATAACGGCGATACCATTAATAATATTAGTCACCAGCTAATTGTTAATCCAGTCACTTTGGCGGATTCTGGAAAATATGCCGTGACGGTTATTGTCAACGAATGTGCCGCTTTTTCTGATACGCTCAATGTCAAAGTTTACGAACAGCCAACGGGTGCTATTGCCACCGTTGCACCGCAAAATTGTGTGACGGGTTCGGAAGACTTGGAGCTGATTGCTTTGCCCGAAAATGGGGTTGCGCCTTACATTTATGCGTGGAGTGGTAACAACTTTACGGCAACGGACTCTATTGCGATTTTAACTAATATTTCGAGTGCGAATAGTGGTACCTACACTTTAGAAATCATGGATGCCAATGGCTGTAAAAGCAATATCGCATCCACCGAAGTGGACATTACCGATGGGCAAGTTCAGCCCGTTTTAACCGCCAATGGGCCAACTTGTGAAAACCAAAGTGTGACGCTCTCTATTGCTCAATATGTTGGCAGTTCGGTGAGTTATACTTGGCGTAAAAATGGTGATTCATTGACTGTTAATAACACCAATGAATTGGTAATCAATCCCGTAACGGTAGCCGATACTGGGCGATATGAGGTAGAGGTATTAGTCGATGGATGTAGTATTAATAGCAACGAATATCGTTTGGAAGTGTACGAACAACCTGCTGTTTCGATTGCTCCCGTAGCGGCGCAGACTTGTGTAACGGGTAGTGAGGAATTAGATTTAGTCGCATTGCCAGCGGATGGAATTGCGCCTTATACTTACACTTGGAGTAATGGTAACGGATTTGTGGCAACGGATTCTATCGCTACGTTGACGAACATCACGTCGGCGATTAGTGGCACTTATACTTTGCAAATTACCGATGCGAATGGCTGTAACAGCGAAATTGCCTCCACTACGGTGGACATTACCGATGGTCTGACTGAACCTATTCTGACAACTACAGGAGCAGTATGTGAGGAAAGCAGCATTACTTTGGCGGTGCAAGCATATAGCGGTTCGTCTGTCCAATACAACTGGTATCGGTATAATAATTTGCTCAATAATACGGGTAATGAACTGGTGATTAATTCGGTAACAGTAGCCCAAATTGGCGAATATTCAGTCGAGGTGATTGTAGATGGTTGTACTACTCGTTCCGATACGATTGACGTAGAATTTTTTGAAAAGCCGAAAGCCAACATAGCGCCCGTTACACCTTTGACTTGTGTGGATGGTAGTGATGATATTAGTCTCATTGCGCTGCCTACCGATGGTTATTCTACCTACACCTATTTGTGGAGTGGACTGAATGGTTTTACTTCTACAGATTCTATTGCCACTATTCCGAATGCAACGGCAGCGGCTAGTGGAAACTATACCTTAAAAGTTACGGATTCCAATGCTTGTGAAAGTAACTTAGCGAGCGTAACAGTCGATATTACCGACGGCATTACCGAACCAATTTTAACCACTACAGGCGCAGTCTGCGAAGGTGACCAAATCACGCTTTCCGTCCAAAATTATTTAGGAAGTAGTGTTCAGTACTCATGGTTTAAAGACGGTAATTCAACTACTAATGTAAATAATGCGTTGATAATCAATCCTGTGACGGTAGCAGATACAGGTAAGTATTCTGTGGTGGTCACAGTGGATGGATGTAGTGCCAATTCCGATACGATAGAGGTAAAAGTATTTGAGCAGCCAACGGTTTCAATTCAAAATGTGGCAGCGCAGACTTGTGTAACGGGCAGCGAGGAATTGGATTTGGTGGCTTTACCAGCGGACGGAGTTGCGCCTTACACTTATACGTGGAGTGGAATTAACGGATTTATATCAACGGATTCCATCGCTACGTTGACGAATATCACTTCCGCAATGAGTGGTACTTACACCCTGCGAATCACGGATGCCAATGGTTGTACGAGTGAAATTGCTAGCACAGAAGTGGATATTACCGACGGCATTGCCGAACCAATTTTAACTACCACAGGCGCAGTCTGCGAAGGTGGGCAAATCACTCTGTCTGTACAAAATTACGTAGGAAATAGCGTTCAGTACTCCTGGTTTAAAGACGGAAATTCTATTACCAATATTAATAACGAGTTGATAATCAATCCTGTGACGGTAGCAGATACAGGTAAGTATTCCGTAATGGTAACGGTTGACGATTGTAGTGCTAATTCCGATACGATAGAGGTAGAAGTCTTTGAACAACCAACGGTGAGTATTCAGAATGTAGCAGCGCAAACGTGTGTGACAGGCAGTGAGGAATTGGATTTGGTGGCTTTACCAACGGATGGTGTTGCGCCCTATACATATGCGTGGAGTAATGGCAACGGATTTGTGGCAACGGATTCCATCGCTACGTTGACGAATATCACTTCCGCAATGAGTGGCACGTACACTTTGCAAATTACCGATGCGAACGGATGTACTTCCGAAATCGCCAGCACAGAAGTAGATATTACGGATGGTATTGATGAACCTATTTTGACCACCACAGGCGCAGTCTGCGAAGGCGGTCAAATTACCCTTTCTGTCCAAAATTACGTAGGAAATAGCGTTCAGTACTCATGGTTTAAAGACGGTAATTCCATTACAAATATCAATAATGAGTTGATAATCAATCCTTTAATGGTTGCTGATACTGGACGTTATTCTGTAATGGTAACGGTGGATGGTTGTAGCGCCAATTCAGACACGATTGAGGTGGAAGTATTTGAGCAGCCAACGGTTGCTATTCAAAACGTAGCAGCGCAAACGTGTGTGACAGGTAGCGAAGAATTAACTTTAGTAGCTTTACCAAGTGACGGTGTTTTACCTTACACTTATGCTTGGAATGGGCCGAATAATTTTACATCAACGGATTCCATCGCTACGTTGACGAATATTACGTCGGTGATGAGTGGCACGTACACTTTACAAATCACGGATGCCAACGGCTGTACTTCGGAAATAGCTAGCACCGAAGTGGATATTACGGACGGCATCGAAGAACCAATATTGACAACCACGGGTACAGTTTGCGAAGGCGGCCAAATCACCCTTTCCGTGCAAAATTACGTTGGAAGTGTGGTTCAGTACTCATGGTTTAAAGACGGCAATTCCATCGCAAATATCAATAATACGTTGATAATCAACCCTGTGACGGTTGCAGATACGGGACGCTATTCGGTCATGGTCACGGTAGACGGTTGTAGTGCCAATTCCGATACGATAGAGGTAGAAGTTTTTGAACAACCAGCAGTTAAGATTCAAAATGTGGCAGCACAAACTTGTGTGACGGGAAGTGAGGAATTGGATTTGGTTGCTTTGCCAGCAGGTGGCGTTGCGCCTTATACGTATGCTTGGAGTAATGGCAATGGATTTGTGGCAACAGATTCTATCGCTACGTTGACGAATATTACGTCAGCCATGAGCGGTACTTACACTTTACAAATTACTGATGCCAACGGCTGCACTTCTGAAATAGCTAGCACAGAAGTAGACATTACCGACGGCATCGACGAACCCGTCATCACTGCCTCTAACACTATTTGCGAAGGACAGGAAATTACCTTATCCATAGCCCCCTATCAAGGGAATAATGTGACCTATAATTGGTCAACGCCTAATAATACGACCGCCGGCATTACAGGGCAAAATACAAACATGATTTTTATTAATCCGGTGGACAGTTTATCCCATGTTGGAACATATTCAGTGGAAGTGACGGTGGACGGCTGTACGGCTCAATCCGATAACTTCCAACTGGATATTTTACCCTCGCCTACGGTGAATCCGACCGTTACTTACGATAACATTTGTGCGGGTGGAAGTTTGCAATTGATGGCAAATGCGACCGATGCGGTAAGTTATGCGTGGAGTGGACCCAACAATTTTACGGCGGACGTACCCAATCCAAGTATCAATGATATTTCGCCTTTGAATAACGGACAATACGGCGTGACGGTGACCAATTCAACGGGGTGTCAAACCATTGGTTTTATTGACATTGATACCATCAAAACGGCGGACGAATTATTGCCAACGATTTCTAGTAATGGCTCGATTTGTGCAGGAGAAGACTTGATTTTGGAAACTAGTACGGAGGGCATTCAGTTTGATTGGGTAGGCCCGCTAGGCGGTAGTCAGGGTACTTTACAAAGTAATCCGTTATTGAGTACGAATACTGGAATGATGACCATCCCAGCGGCGGATGCGGCGTATTTGAGCGGTAGTTGGACGGTGCGCGTGACGGACTCAACGGGCTGCGTGGCAGAATCGAACCCCATTGAAATTATTATCAACGAAATTCCCGTAGCGGAGGCGTTTAATAATGGTCCAATTTGCCCGAATAGCTCGGTGCAGTTGAGTGCAACTGCGGTAGTAGATGCTCGCTACGAATGGCGACAAATTGATAATAACATCATCGTTTCTACCGAACAAAACCCATTTATCAACAGCTTAAATGATACGACTCAATACGAATTAACGGTAACTGCCAACGGTTGTACTTCCATGAAAGATACGACTACGGTAATCGTATGGGAAGCACCAACAGTTGCTCCCTCTTTAACCTATACTTTGAGCAGTAATTGCGCTCCTTCGGACTTGCAATTATTCGCTAACGAAACCCTCGGTTCGAGTGTCATTGTAAGTTATCAATGGACAGGGCCAGACAACTTTTCTTCAACTTTACAAAATCCAACTATCGCCAACGCTGCGGAGGTCAATAATGGCACCTACAGCTTGGTGGTAACGGATGAAAATGGTTGTACGGCTACGGGGGCGACCGAAATTAACACGATTACCAATCCGAATGCCGTTCCATTTATCACGGGTAATGGACCTATTTGTACGGGTGAAGCAGCGACTTTAATGATTCCTGCTTACAGTGGTTCGGCGGTGAGTTACGAATGGCGCAAAAATGGGGTAGTGGTGGCTAATAGCAATAATCCACAATTGGTAGTGAGTCCTGTAAGCGTTTCAGATACAGGGAATTATGAAGTGGAGGTAATAGTGGATGGCTGTACGCTAAACAGCACAATTTACCGTTTGGATATTTACGAAAATCCCGATTTTGACCTTGATACGGATTTGACTGTTGCCTGTGCCAATGGCTTATCTAATCTACAATTTCAAGCCGAAAATATCACGGGAACAACACCGCTACAATATAACTGGACTGGACCAAATGGTTTCATTTCTAACGAAGATACCATTCGATTAAGTAATGTTACCGAGGTGAATGCGGGTGTTTACAGCCTACAAATCACAGATGCAAATGGTTGTCAAAGCTCCACCAAATCGCTCACAGTGAATATTTCGGACGGCTTACCTGAACCAATTTTAAGCAGTACAGGTATGGTCTGCGAAGGCGAAAGTGTCACCCTGTCGATACAGGAATATTCGGGAAGTTTAGTCACTTACGATTGGTTCAAAGGTGGAGTAGCTATTAGTAACATCAATAACGAATTAATCCTGCAACCCGTTACGACTGCCGATATAGGACGTTACTCGGTGACGGTAAGCGTTGATGGTTGCCAGACCAATTCTGATACCTTGGACTTGGACGTATATGAACAACCCGCTGCGACTATTGCCACCGTTGCACCGCTGCAATGTGTGGACGGTATGCAAGATTTGACTTTGACCGCTTTACCGAGTAGTGGACAAGCACCTTACCAATACCGTTGGACTGGTTCAAATAATTTCACTTCGACCGATTCTTTGGCGATTGTGCGTAATATAAATAGCTCATCTAGCGGCACTTATCAATTAACCATTACAGGTGCCAACGGTTGTGCAAGTCAAGTTACTTCTACGTCTATTGACGTTACTGATGGTCTGGTGCAACCCGTCATTCAGGCAAGTGGTCCAGTTTGTCAAGGAGGTGAATTTAGCCTAAGTATCGCCGAATTTACGGGAACGGATGTGACTTATCAGTGGACAACTCCTAGCGGTGTAACAACCAGCATTCTAGGCTTAAATACTAACACTATTTTTATCAATCCCGTGGATAGCAATTTACACGAAGGAACGTACAGCGTGCGGGTAACGGTAGATGGTTGTGTAATAATTTCCAAGGATTTTGACTTTGAATTATTACCCGTGCCAACGGTCAATCCAACGGTGACTTTTGCGGATAAATGCGAAGGTGGTAGTATGCAGTTAATCGCTAATGCCACCAACGCAGCGACTTATGCTTGGAGTGGACCGAATAACTTCACCTCGAATCTACCGAATCCCGTTATCAACGATATTTCGACGCTCAATAACGGGCAGTACGGCATCACCGTTACCAATACGAGCGGTTGTTTTGGAGTGGCCTTTTTAACGATAGATTCCATCACAACTGCGAGAGAAATACCAACGATTACGAGTAATGCCCCAATTTGTGAGGGAGAGGAATTGGTTTTAAAAACGAGTGCTACGGGGACTAAATTTGAATGGATTAGTCCATTGGGTGGAAGTGCGCCGACTTTACAAAATAATGCCGAGTTAACGACTACGGTAGATAGTACGATTATTCCAGCAAGTGCAGCGGCTTATTTATCAGGAATGTGGTCGGTGAGATTCACTGATTCTACGGGTTGCATTGCCGAATCAAAACCCATTGACATTATTATCAACGAAATCCCAGTTGCGGAGGCGTTTAATAATGGTCCGATTTGTCCCAATAGTTCGGTGCAATTATTGGCTACGGAAATAGTTGACGCTCGTTATGAATGGCGGGTAGTCGGTAATACCACTATCATTTCTACCGATCAAAATCCAATTATTAATGCCTTAACGGACACCACTCAATACGAATTAACGGTCATTACCAATGGCTGTATTTCACAACTTGATACCACCACCGTAATTGTTTGGGAAAGCCCCTCGGTTGCCCCGACTACTACCTATACTTTACAAACCAATTGTGCACCCGAAGATTTGCAATTATTCGCTAATCCAATGGTGGGTAGTAGTCCCAATTTAAGTTACGAGTGGACGGGACCTGATGGTTTTAGGTCAACTTTGGAAAATCCAATTATTGCCAATTCTACCGAGGAAAATAATGGTACATACACGGTGACGGTGACGGACGAAAATGGCTGTACGTCTATGGGACAAACCGAAATTTCCAATATTTCGGATGCGGTAAATGTACCTTTTATTACCGCTAATAATCAACGTTGTGCAGGGGAAAGAGTGATATTATCTATTCCCGAATATGCGGGCGCAAATGTGGTGTACGAATGGCAGAAGGGTGGTGTAGTGATTGCCAATAACAATAATTTTGAATTGATTATCGACCCCGTTAGCATAGCCGATACAGGTAATTATACGGTGCAAATTGTGGTCGATGGCTGTACCTTAAATAGCACCGATTACCAGTTAGAAATTTATGAAACGCCCTCGTTTACCTTAACGGAACATATCAATATCGCTTGTACGGATGGTTTGGAAACTGTTCGATTCCAAGCCGAAAATGTGATGGGCGAAGGCTTGATTACCTATAATTGGACAGGGCCAAACGGTTTTACTTCAACTGCTGATACCATTATTTTAAATAATATTTCGGAGGCTGTACAAGGTGTTTACACTTTACAAATTACGGATGCGAACGGCTGTTCAAGTGTAGCAAAATCTTTGACCTTAACCATTTCCGATGGTTTGTTAGAACCCAATTTAACGCAATCAGGTATTACTTGTGAAGACGGTGAAGTGCGTTTAGCTGTTCCCGTTTATAGTGGCAGTTCAGTGACCTATAATTGGTTCAAAGATGGTAATGCCATTGTTAATAACACCAATGAACTAATCTTAAATCCAACCACTACGGCGGATAATGGTCGCTATTCGGTGACGGTTTTAATAGACAATTGTGTGGCCAATTCTGATACTTTAGACTTAACGATTTACGAACAGCCAACGGTAACTATTGCCAATGTTGCACCGCAAACTTGTGTGACGGGTTCGGAGGAATTGGAGTTAATTGCTTTGCCAAGTGGTGGCGTTGCGCCTTACACTTACACGTGGAGAGGCAACGGGTTTACGGCAACGGATTCCATCGCCATTTTGACCAATATCACGGGTGAAAATAGTGGCACTTACACCTTACAAATTACCGATACCAATGGCTGTACGAGTGATATAGCGACTACCAATGTGGACATTACCAATGGTGTAGTTGAACCGATTTTAACTGCTTCCAATATTACCTGCGAAGGTGGAGAAATTCGCTTGGAAGTACCCGTTTATTCGGGTAGTGCCGTGCGCTACAACTGGTTCAAAGACAGTATTTTAATCAATAATAATTCCAATCAATACCTCATTAATCCTGCTACTACGGCGGATAACGGGCGTTACTCGGTGACGGTAATTGTGGATGATTGTACGGCTAATTCTGATACGCTAGATATTGAAGTTTACGAACAGCCAAGCGTGGAAATTGCTGCCGTTGCGCCGCAAACTTGTGTGAATGGTTCGGAAGAATTGGAATTGATTGCCCTACCAAGTGGTGGTGTTGCCCCTTACACTTATGCGTGGAGTGGCGGCAGTTTACCCGTACAGGGATTTACAGCAACGGATTCTATTGCTACTTTGACTAATATCTCTAGTGAAAATAGTGGCACTTATACCTTACAAATTACGGATGCTAATGGTTGTACGAGTGAAGTAGCAACGACCAATGTAGACATTACCGATGCGATTTCCAAACCCATTATTACTAGTACAGGACCGATTTGTGATGGAGAGACAATAACCTTGAGTGTGCCAACTTACCAAGGCACAAATGTAAGCTATACTTGGCAGACACCTGTGGGCACTACGGTCAATATTTTAGGTTTGAATAGTAATCAAATTACTATCAATCCAGTAGATGCTGCGATTCACGTAGGGAACTACTCGGTGACGATTGAGATAGATGGCTGTACGGCTACTTCCGATATTTTCCAATTGGATGTATTGCCCGTACCATCCGTCAATCTAACGGTGAATTTCACTAATATTTGTGAAGGTGGAAATATGCAATTATTCGCCAATTCCACCAATGCGGTTAGTTACGAATGGGCAGGGCCAAATGGTTTTATGTCCACTTTACCCAATCCCGTTATCAATAATATTACTACCTTAAATAATGGAGCATACGGCGTAACCGTCACCAACTCAAGTGGCTGTACTGTGGTCGATTTTATAACGATTGATAGCATTTCCAAAGCAACGGAAATTCCAACAATTATTAGTAATACTCCAATTTGTGAAGGCGAGGATTTAGTCTTAAAAACGAGTACCAGAGGCGTAAAATTTGAGTGGATTAGTCCGTTGGGCGGTAGTGCGGCAACTTTGCAAAATAACGCCGAATTAACGACCACGGTGGATAGTACGATTATTCCAGCAAGTGCAGCGTCCTACATATCAGGGATGTGGTCGGTTAGAGTCACTGATTCAACGGGCTGCATCGCCGAGTCAGAACCTATCGACATCATTATCAACGAAATTCCCGTAGCCGAAGCATTCAATAATGGACCAATTTGCCCGAATAGCCAAGTACAATTAAGTGCCACCGAACCAGCAACCAGTAACCAGCAACCAGCAACCAGATTCGAATGGCGAAAAATCGGCGATACCACCATCATTTCTACCCAGCAAAACCCAATCATCAATAGCCTAGAGGACACGACCCAATACGAATTGACCGTCATTGCTAATAGTTGCTTTTCTGCTAAAGACACTACTACGGTAATTGTTTGGGAAGCCCCAACTGTTGCCCCTTCTACGGTCTATACGTTGCGAGCGGATTGTTCGCCCGAAGACTTGCAGTTATTAGCGAATGTAACGGCGGGAAGTGGTAGCACTTTTAGTTATCAATGGACGGGGCCGAATGGATTTATTTCTACTTTAGCAAATCCAACGATTGCCAATGCAACTGCCGCTAATAACGGTACTTATACCTTAGTGCTTACCGATGAAAATGGCTGTACGGCACAAGGACAAACCGAAATTAATAACATCACCAACACCGCCAATATTCCGTTTATCTCCGCAGTCGGCCCAACGTGTGCCAACGAGCGAGTAGTGTTACAAACGTCCGCCTACGAAGGGTCGAATGTGGTATACTTATGGTTCAAAGACGGCAATCCCATTGCCAATAGCAATAACCCTCGGTTAATTTTTAATCCCGTAATGCCTTCTGATGTAGGTAGTTATACGGTACAAGTTGGTGTGGATAACTGTATTTTAAATAGTACGGCCTATCAACTAGAGATTTACGAACAACCTAATTTTGATTTAGATAACGACATTGAAGTAAACTGTACCAATGGTTTGGAAGACATCGTTTTCCAAGCCGAAAATATTACGGGTGTGTTGCCTTTGCAGTATAATTGGACAGGACCAAACGGTTTTATTTCTACGGAAGATACTATCCGATTGAATAATATTTCGGCACAAAATGCGGGTGTTTATACGCTGACGATTACGGATGCCAATGGCTGTGTAAGTCCTGCCAAATCGCTGACGATTACCATTTCTGATGGTTTGGTAGAACCCGTTTTGACTACTTCGGGTATTACTTGCGAAGGTGGCGAAATCAGGTTGAATGTACCCGTTTACGAAGGTAGTTCGGTGACCTACAACTGGTTTAAAGATGGTATTTTATTGAATAATAATTCGAATCAATTCCTAATTAATCCTGCGACCACAGCGGATAATGGACGTTATTCCGTGACCGTTTTAGTCGATGGATGTAGTGCTAATTCGGATACTTTAGATATTGAGGTTTATGAACAACCAAGTGTGGAAATTGCCAATGTAGCACCGCAAACTTGCGTGAACGGTTCGGAAGAATTGGAATTGATTGCCCTACCAAGTGGAGGAATTGCCCCCTATACCTATGCGTGGACGGACAACAGTTTACCCGTACGGGGATTTACAGCAACGGATTCTATCGCTACTTTGACCAATATTACGAGTGCGAATAGTGGGACTTACACGCTACAAATTACGGATGCCAATGGCTGTGCGAGCGATATAGTCACTACGAATGTGGACATTACCGATGCTATTGCTGAACCAATTATCACTAGTACAGGACCAATTTGTGATGGCGAGGAAATAACGTTAAGCGTACCCGTTTACGAAGGTACAAATGTGACCTACACTTGGCAGACACCCGCAAATACTACGGCAAATATTACTGGTTTGAATAGCAATGCCATCACCATCAATCCTGTTGACAGTAGTTTACACGAAGGCAATTATTCGGTAACGGTGGAGGTCGATGGTTGTACGGCTACGGCCGATATTTTCCAATTAGAAGTATTGCCCAAACCAACGACTAACCCGACGGTGATTTACACCAATATTTGTGAAGGAGGTAGCTTGCAATTGTTATCGAATGCAACTGATGCGGAGCAATACGCATGGGCAGGGCCCAATGGATTTACGTCCACGCTGCCCAATCCAGTTATCAATAATATTCAGCCGTTTCAAAATGGCGAATATGCCGTGACCGTCACCAATAGTAGCGGTTGTACAGCCGTAGGATTGGTAACGGTAGATAGCATTTCGACTCCAGCAGAAATGCCCGTTATCACCAGCAATAGTCCAATTTGTGAGGGAGAAGATTTAGTGTTAAAAACGAGTGTGGCAGGCGTGAAATTTGAGTGGATAAGTCCGCTTGGTGGCAGTATCGCTACCTTACAAAATAATCCCGAATTGACAACTACGGTGGATAGTACCATTATTCCAATGGGTAGTATCGCCTACGTTAGCGGATTGTGGTCAGTTCGAGTAACGGATGCCGCAGGCTGTGTCGCCGAATCTGAACCTATCGACATTATTATCAACGAAATTCCCGTAGCGGAGGCGTTCAATAATGGCCCAATTTGCCCTAATAATCCAGTACAGTTAAGTGCCACCGAACCAGCAACCAGCAACCAGCAACCAGCAACCAGATACGAATGGCGAAAAGTAGGTGATACTACCATCATCTCCACCGAACAAAATCCGCTGGTCAACAACTTAATTGACACGACCGATTTTGAACTAACTGTCATCATCAATGACTGTACCTCTGCCAAAGATACCACCACCATTATCGTTTGGGAAAGCCCCTCGGTTGCCCCTTCTACGGTATATACTTTACAAACCAATTGTGCGCCCGAAGACTTGCAATTATTGGCGAATCCAACTGCCGGTAGTAGCCCAAATTTAAGCTACGAGTGGACGGGGCCAAACGGTTTTGTTTCTACCTTAGAAAATCCAATTATTGCCAATGCTACAGCGGCGAATAATGGTACTTATACAGTAATCGTGACGGACGAAAATGGTTGTTCGGTGACTGGCGAAACGGAAATTACCAACATCTCCAACACCGTCAATGTGCCGTTCATTACTGCTAATAACCAAAGCTGTGCGGGTGAGAGAGTAGTCTTATCCGTTCCCGAATACATAGGGTCAAACGTGGTGTACGAGTGGCAAAAGGGTGGTATAGCCATTGCCAATAGTAATAACCGACAACTGATTATTGACCCCGTAAGCGTGACCGACACGGGCAATTATACGGTACAAGTGACAGTAGATGGTTGTACGTTGAATAGCACGGCGTACCGTTTGGAAATTGACGAAATGCCTGCTTTTGACTTAATTGAAAATATCAATATTAGCTGTACGGACGGTTTAGAAACCATTCAATTTTATCCCGAAAATGTGAGTGGAACGGGTTTGATTACCTACGCTTGGACGGGGCCCGATGGATTTACTTCGACTGCCGACACAATTATTTTAAATAATATTTCGGAAGATTTAAAAGGCGTTTATACCCTGCAAATTACCGATAATAATGGCTGCCAAAGCGTAGCCAAATCCTTGAATTTGACCATTTCGGACGGCTTACCCGAACCCATTTTAACCCAATCGGGTGTAGCTTGTGAAGATGGAGAAGTGCGATTGAACGTTCCGACTTACAGCGGTAGTTCGGTGACTTACAATTGGTTTAAAGATGGCATTTTACAAGCTAGTAGTACCAACGAATTAATCATCAATCCAACGATGACGGCGGATAATGGGCGTTATTCGGTGACGGTAATCGTGGATGGATGTACGGCTAATTCTGATACTTTAGTGCTCGAAATTTACGAGCAACCGAGCGTGGAAATTGCCAATGTAGCACCGCAAACTTGCGTGAACGGTTCGGAAGAACTAGCATTGACTGCCCTGCCGAGTGGTGGCGTTGCACCCTATACTTATTCGTGGAGTGGCAACGGATTTACAGCAACGGATTCCATTATGACGTTGACCAATATCACGAGTGCAAATAGTGGCACTTATACCTTGCAAGTTACCGATTCCAATGGCTGTACAAGTGATATTGCGACTACTAATGTAGACATCACCAGCGGTTTGGAAGAACCTATTTTAACCCAATCAGACGTGACTTGTGAAGGTGGTGAAATAGTTCTGACTACGCAGACTTACACGGGCAATAACGTTACTTTCAATTGGTTCAAAGACGGTATTTTACTAAATAATATCAATAATCAATTAATCATCAATCCTGCGACTACGGCAGATAACGGACGCTATTCCGTTACGGTAGAAGTCGATGGTTGTAGTGCTAATTCTGATACTTTAGACATTGTTATTTACGACCGTCCAACGGTGACCTTATCGCCCGATATTACCCAAGATTGTACCAACGGTTTGGCGGCGTTTGAGTTGTTTGCGACTAGTGTAACGGGCATTGCACCCTTCCAATACACCTGGTCAGGACCAAATGGTTTTAGTTCCAATGCGGACACCGTTTCCATCAGCAATACCAACCTAAATAATGCGGGAGTTTATACCTTAATTGTGACGGATGCCAACGGCTGTGCGTCCTTCCCGCAGTCCGTTTCGGTCAACATTTCGGAAGGTTTAAATGAACCCGTTATCCAATCTACGGGCATCACCTGCGAGGACGACCAAGTGACTTTGAGTGTGCAGGAATATAGCGGAATTAGTATCGACTACGACTGGTATAAAGATGGCGTTTTATTGCCGAGTAATAATAATCGGTACGTGATTAATCCTGTCAAATTGGAAGATATTGGTAAATATACCTTGACCGTCACGGTCGATGGTTGTACCGCAACTTCTGATACTTTCGATATGGGGCTTTACGCCAAACCGTTTACCGAAATTGCCTTCGTAGCCCCGACCGAGTGTTCTAGCAACGATGATAATTTGAATCTGACGGCCATTGTCGCCGCAGGGGAAGCCCCTTTCCGTTACGAATGGCGAGGACCACAAAACTTCTTCTCTAGTGATTCGATTGCTACGGTGGTGAACATCAAAAACGAAAATAGTGGTATTTACACGTTGGTCGTGACGGATGCGAATGGTTGTGTCAGCGACATCACTTCTGCTACGATTGACATCACCGAAGGACTGCTTGAACCCGTCATCATGGCGAGTGACCCTGGTTGCCAAGGCGAGTCGGTCTCTTTGAGTATTACGCCTTATGCGGGGCAAAATGTGCAGTACATTTGGCGTACTCCCAACGGCGTGACGGAGGGTATTTCTGGTTTTAATACCAATGCGATTTTCATCAATCCATTGGACAGCACGATTCACCAAGGGCCCTACAGCATTGAGGTAATTTTGGACGCTTGTACGATACAATCTGATACTTTCTTTTTGAATACGATTATGCCACCGACCACTAATCCAACGGTCTCGGCCAACACAATTTGTGAGGGTGGTTCACTACGCTTGCGGGCGAATGCGACCAATACGAATCGCTACGAATGGGCAGGACCGAACGACTTTAGTTCTAATTTACCCAATCCATTAATTACGGGCATCTCAACGCTGAATAATGGCGAATACATCGTCACCGTTACCAATTCGAGTGGTTGTACGGCGGTCGGAGTAGTCTTGGTTGATAGCATCACGGTCAACGAACAAGTGCCAAGCTTTGTCTCCAATAGTCCAATTTGTGAAGGCGAAGATTTGATTTTGGAATCTAGTTCTTTGGGTACCAAATACGAGTGGATTGGCCCGAGAGGGTCGAGTATCGAAACTTTGGAGTTAGCGGGCTTGACGACCACCGATGGTCGCACGGTCATTCCTGCGGGGCATCCTGCTTATTTGGCGGGTAATTGGACATTGCGTTTGACGGACATTGCGGGTTGTCAAGCCGAATCAGAAGTAGTGGAAATTGTGATTAACCCAATTCCAACGGCACAAGCTTTCAACGATGGACCCACTTGTCCGAATAGCGAAGTACAATTGCGAGCGACCGATTTTGCCAATGCGATTTACCAATGGCGAATTGTGGGCGATACGACTATTATTGCCACTGAACAAAATCCCATAATTAAAAACCTACAAGACAGCACCACTTTTGAATTGACAGTGAGTGCTTTGGGCTGTGTGGCGGCAACGACCACGACTACCGTAGCCGTTTGGGATGCCCCCGAAGTTGCGCCGACTGCGCTTTATACTTTGAACGGCGATTGTGCGCCTACGGATTTGCAATTGCTGGCCAACGTAACGGCGGGTAGCAATACTAATTTTACGTATTTGTGGACAGGTCCAAACGATTTTACTTCAACGGTTGAAAATCCAACGATTCCCAACGTGACGGCGGAATACAACGGTACTTACACTTTGGTCTTGACGGATGGTAACGGCTGTCAGACTACTGGCTCTGCTGAAATTACGACCATTGTCAACCCAACCGCTGTACCGTTCATTACGGCGAGTGGTCCAGTTTGTGCCTCCGAAAGGGTAGTGCTAGAAGTGAGCGAGTATGTGGGGTCAAATGTGTTGTACACTTGGATAAAAGACGGCTTGGTTATTCAGAATAATAATAATCCACGGTTGATTATTGACAACGCCCAGCCGTCCAATTCGGGCGATTATTACGTGACGATTAATGCGGATGATTGTAGCCTAACCAGTTCGATTTATGTGTTAGAAATTTACGAAAGTCCAACGGTTATAGTCGATGAAGTAACCCCCGTTTTGTGTGCTATTGGCACGGAGGAAATTACCTTAGATGCGGAAGCAAGCGGTGGTTCAGCACCTTATACCTTCGAATGGTCGGGACCCAATAATTTCCGTTCGACCTCCGAAGACCCCGTTTTGGTCAACGCCAATCGCTCCACGAGTGGTTCGTACACCGTGGTGGTAACTGATTTCAACGGTTGTCAATCCGATGCGGTGACGGTGGAAGTGGATGTTACGGAAAGTATCGCCGAACCGATTTTGACCGGTAACGGGCCGATTTGTAGCGGCGACCGCTTGACCCTAAATACGCAACTGTACACAGGAACGCAAGTAACCTACGAATGGTTAAAAGACAGCGTAGTCATTGGTACAAGTTCGACTAACGAGTGGACGATTTTTCCCGCCGATACCAGCGATTCTGGGCAATATCAAGTACGAATTGTAGTGAATGAATGTGAAAATGTTTCGAATGCTTTGACAGTGACTATTTACGATAAATTAGCGGCGAATCCGACCCATAATGGTGGTCTGTGTGGTGATGATTTACAATTATTTGCCAACGTGGTCAATCCCGATACCAACGCCATTTATCAATACGAATGGACGGGACCAAATGGTTTTGTCTCCAACGCTATTGACCCGATTATCGCCAATCCAACGGCGATTAACGAGGGGAGTTATATTTTAAAAATTACCAACGAAAATGGTTGTGTGTCCAACTTTGCCACGACCGAAGTGACACTCATTTCGACTACTTTAAATCAACCGTTTATTAACTATAATGGGGCGATTTGTGAAGGTAAACAATTGGTGTTATCAACCTTACAATTAGAAGGTCGCCAAGTAAATTACGAATGGTTAGGACCCGATAGTACCTCCACTTCTAACGGCGATTATCCAAATAGTCCATTCTTAATTATTGACCAAACAACGGTGGCGAATAGTGGAGATTACCAAGTAATTATTACGGCGGATAGTTGTCAAACGTTAACCTCTGCGGTGGTGTCGGTGGTGATTAATTCCGTCCCCGAATTTGCGATAAGTAATAATGGTGTAGAGTGTGTTTTACCCAATGACGATGTACAATTATTTGCCACACCGACCGATACCAACGCCGTTTACGAATACGAGTGGCGAGGACCCAATAATTTTACTTCCACGGCACAGAATCCAATTTTGCCCAACGCTGCGAATGCCCTATCGGGGACTTACACGGTAACGGTCAGCAACGTCGGCGGTTGTCATGTCAGCCAATCTACGGTCTTGGATATTTCTACTTTACCAAATCGACCGATTATTAGCACCGACAATGCCATCTGCGAAGGGGGAGATTTAGTCCTAAGAGCACCGATTTACGCAGGGGCGGATGTGCGCTACGAATGGATTGGACCGAACGGGTCAACGCTAAATGGAGACTACGCCGACAATCCAACTTTGAGTCTTGCGGGGGCAACAATCGGTGCCAATGGCGACTACCAAGTTCGAGTCCTGGTCGATGGTTGTGCCTCCTTAATATCCGCTCCTTTTGCGGTAAATGTTAATGCTGGTTTGACGGCCAATATTACCACCAACAGTCTTGAATGTATAGGCGTCAATAATACCTTGAATTTGACTTCCGACGTCGTCGGTGGTCAAGCACCATATAATTACGAATGGACGGGGCCAAATGGCTTTAGTTCGGTAGCAGCAACGCCTACTTTAGCCAATTTAGGAGCGGTACAGTCAGGGACTTATACGTTGCAAATTACCGATACCAAAGGCTGCTCGTCCAACGTAGCCGAACAATTTATTAGTGTAAAAGCACAACCCGCTACGCCCGAATTATCGCTTGGCGCAAACGATTTTTGTGAGGGGCAAGAACTGATTTTATCGACCAATATTTACCAAGGCGATTCGGTAACTTATCGTTGGGAAATCAACGGCGATTCC
This sequence comes from Bacteroidota bacterium, assembly GCA_039024375.1. Lineage (GTDB taxonomy): Bacteria > Bacteroidota > Bacteroidia > Chitinophagales > Saprospiraceae > JAFMDF01. The sequence goes on along the minus strand of JBCCQK010000010.1, from coordinate 1,326 downwards.
ATCGAAAATTATATTACTAATGACCCGACTTTATTTATCAATAATACCAAGGCGAATCAGAGTGGCTTAGTAAATGTAGCAGTTACGGTAGATGGTTGTTCTTCGGAGTTGTCGCCCGTTAAGCTACTGAATATCAATGCTGTACCAGCTGCGCCACAATTAGCACCAATGATGGCGGCTTGTGAAGGAACGGAGATTCAACTGACCACTTCGACCCTCGCAGAAGGGTATAATTGGCAAGGACCGAATGGCTTTACGGCGAACGTGCAGCAGCCCATGATTATTGGAAATGCTGTACAAGGGAATAGCGGCATTTATACACTTAGTGTCTTAGAAAATGGCTGTGAATCAGAGCGAAGTAGTATTGAAATAGTTACTGTACCTAAGCCCAATCGACCTAGTTTGGTGACTAAAAATCAAATTTGTTTTGGTGAGCCGATTGAGTTGTCCGTCGCCAATCCCAATGCCAATAATAGCTATCAATGGATAGCGCCTTCCGTGTCGTTTGACCAGTTTCCTAATAACCAAAATGCTGTGTCTGATACGGTATTGTGGACGAATAATGGCAACACAACTATCACCGATGCTATTCATCCCAATCTCTACGAATCGGGTACGTACCAAGTGCGAGCAATTGACGAAAATGGCTGTACTTCTGACTTGTCTTTGGTGAAAAATGTTACGATAAATCCATTGCCCGAAGTACCATTATTATCGAATAATGGACCGATTTGTGAGGGCGAAGAAGTAGAATTATTCTCTGGTAATGTATCGGGAGCTAAATACGAATGGTATCTCGTCAACACCGATATTGACCCTGCTAACTTTAGCTTATTCTCGACCAGTCAAGATGCGACTTTCAACGGTTTGGTATCGGGTGATTATCAGTTCTTTTTGACGCTTTCGCAAAATGGTTGTCAAGCCGCCGAAGGGCAATTTACGGAAGTGACGGTGCGGGAAATTCCTGAAGTCAGTTTGCCACTCAATCAAGCAGGATTATGTGAGGGCGATACGCTGAAATTGGATGCGCCAACCATCGAAAATGCGCTCTACAGTTGGGAAGGACCCAACGGTTTTATCTCTTTTGACGAAGACCCCGTTTTGGTCAATACCTCCGAAGCGAATGCGGGGAGTTATAGTTTATCCGTTAGCAAAGACGGTTGTACGGCGAATACCGTCAGTACTCAAATTCAAATCAATCAGCAACCCGTTACGCCGACGGTTAGCCATAATAGCCCCGTTTGTGAAGGTACGCCAATTCAGTTGACGGCCTCGAATGTTGTCGGTGGTGGAAATCTGGTTTACGAATGGACAGGACCAAATGGT
>JBCCQK010000009.1:0-43369 GCA_039024375.1 Bacteroidota bacterium | reverse complement strand
TTAGGGTGTTTTGGTCTTATGGCAGTCCACTAATGGGACAAAATCTTGTTCAAAAGAAATATTTTCTCGTTAGAACGGACGCTACCATAAAACCAGAGTACCAAAATACCATAGCACCTAAGTAGTTACGATGAAATTATAGTTTTATGGATGTTTCCCTTTGGTCAAGAAGTAAGGATAATTGAACTGAGTTAAAATAAAAAACGATGAAAAAAAGTGAAGAAAATACATTCGATGCAATCGTTATTGGGTCGGGAATTAGTGGCGGATGGGCAGCTAAAGAGCTTTGCGAAAAGGGACTCAAAACGTTAGTTTTAGAGCGTGGCAGAGATGTGAAGCATATTGGAGACTATCCAACCGCTTTTAGTAATCCTTGGGATTTTCCTAATAGAGGAAGAGAAACGGTACAGATGAAGACGGAGAATCCAGTGGTTTCTCGGTGTTATGCCTTCGAGGAGGCTACGGCTCATTTTTTTGTGAAAGATACGGAACATCCTTACATTCAAGAAAAGCCTTTTGATTGGATTAGAGGGTACCAAGTGGGTGGTAAATCTTTGACTTGGGCTCGACAAACTCAGCGATGGAGTAAATATGAGTTCGAAAATCCAACGCGAGATGGCTACGCAATCGACTGGCCAATTGGGTACGAGGATATCGCCGATTGGTACAGCTATGTAGAACGCTTCGTGGGTATTAGTGGTAGTAAAGAGAACTTAGATACTTTACCCGATAGTGAATTTTTGCCACCATGGGAAATGAATAAGGTAGAAAAAGAAATGTCGGAGGCTATTATGAGAGCCTATAATGACCGTCATGTCATTATTGGTCGTTGTGCGCACCTTACGGAACCGAGAGAAATTCATCGAGAGCAAGGCAGAGGCCAATGTCAAGCGAGGAATTTATGCTATCGAGGTTGTCCTTATGGGGCTTATTTTAGTTCTAATTCCTCTACGTTACCGACCGCAGAAAAAACAGGAAATTTGACTTTACGGGCAGACTCGGTGGTCCATTCCATTATGTACGATGAGGAGCAAAAAAAGGCTACGGGAGTAAAGGTGATTGACAGCTTGACAAAAGAGGTTCGATACTATTACGCTAGAATAATTTTTGTTAACGCTGCGGCGGAAAATACTAATTTACTACTACTCAATTCGACCTCTAAACGATTCCCGAACGGTTTGGGAAATGACAATGGGCTTTTAGGGAAATACGTAGCATTTCATAATTATAGGGGTAGTTTAACGGCAACTCGCCCGGGTAACCTCAATAGCTATTACTATGGTAGGCGACCAACTTCTATCATGTTACCCAACTTTCGAAACGTAAAGCAAAGGGACATGGATTTTGTCGGAGGGTACATGACGTTTTACACCGCCGCCCGAAGTAGTTGGGGGCGAAATGTGGACGGTCCTCAAATTGGAGCTGCTTACAAAGAAAAATTATCGCAACCTGGTGGATGGACAGTTTATATGATGATGCAAGGAGAAACGATTCCTAAAAAAGAAAATCACTTTCGACTGAGTAAAGAAAAAGTTGATGCTTGGGGTATCCCACAGATGATTGCGTCGATAGGGTACGATGAAAATGATGAAAAGTTATTAAAAGACTTTTTAGAACAAGGGGAAGCAATGCTAAAAGCTGCGGGCTGTGAAAATATTCGAGCTAACGATAATCACCAAGCACCGGGCTTGGATATTCACGTAATGGGTGGCGTTCGAATGGGTAGGGCCCCGGCTACTTCCTTATTGAACAAATGGAACCAATTTCACAATTGTCCGAACGTTTTTGTGACGGATGGGGCATGTATGACAACGACGGGCGTACAGAATCCTTCTTTGACGTTTATGGCTTTGACGGCTCGAGCAGCGGATTATGCGGCCAGAGAAGTGAAAGCGGGACGGCTATAAGGTGATTTTTTACCACAAAGATTTGGAGTTCATAGAGTACATAAAGTCTTTTTTCGAACGCAGGTTTTACGGGCCGTACAGATGACTTCAAAAGCAGTGCGGCTGTAAAGCGATTTTTTACCACAAAGATTTGGAAGTTCGTAGAGTACATAAAGTCTTTTTTCGAACGCAGATTTTACGGGCCGTACAGATGACTTCAAAAGCAGTGCGGCTGTAAAGTAATTTTTTACCACAAAGGTTTGGAGTTCATGGAGCACACAAAGTTTTTTTTTCGAACGCAGATTTGATAGGTTGTATGACTGACTTCTATGATATCGGCTCTGCTACGTTAGGGGAACGATAAGTCGTTTTTATAATAGGTAATCGACTGATAAAAGTTGAAAACTTTGAAGATATTGGGTTGAAGGTACAATCTTCAAACATCGACCGACCATTTTTTCAACAGTTTATTAAATTACGATTTTGACTTTTCGTCCGCCTTATCTGCTACATTTAGGAATTAATGAGTAAAATTCGAACAAAAAACAGTACCTACAAAAACATACACTATGCAGAAATACTTAGTTTATTTGTTACTTTGCACTTGCTGGGGGGCTTGTACTATGGAGACATCCAATGATTTCACTACCGATGTTTTGGTAGTTGGAGAAGGGACGGGAGCTGTTGCGGCGGCTATTCAATCGGCTAGAAGTGGGGCGAAAACAACTTTGGTAACGCCCTCAAAGTGGCTCGGTGGTATGTTGACGGCAGCGGGGGTGAGTGCAACGGATGGGAATCATCGCTTGCCTGCGGGACTGTGGGGTGAATTTCGAGATTCTCTACAACGGCATTACGGTGGAATAGACTCATTATTTACAGGCTGGGTGAGTAATACGATGTTTGAACCTAAGGTGGGAGAATATTACTGGCAGCAAATGGCTAAAAAGGAGAGACTACTTACAATTGTATATGAGGCTAATTTTATTGACTTAAGTTTGCAAAATGGTGTCTGGAAAGGGCAATTCGATACTGCGGAAGGCACGCAATTTTTTAGGGGTAAAGTAGTCGTAGATGGGACAGACTTAGGTGACGTTGCAGCGGCAGCAGGTGCTACTTTTGATGTAGGGATGGATAGTCGAGAACAAACGAACGAAGCCATGGCGCCACCAGCAAGAAATGAAATCATTCAAGATATGACCTATGCGGCTATTTTGAAAGATTATGGGCCGAAAGCAGATAAGACGATTCCCAGACCAGATAATTACGACGCTAGTCAATTTTTTTGTGCCTGTGCCGCTAAATGTAAAGACGATACAGCAAAGCCACACCCGTGTCAGACAATGCTGGATTACGGAAAATTACCGAATGGAAAATACATGATAAATTGGCCTATCAAGGGAAATGACTATTACGTGAATATGATTGATATGGGGCCATCGGAGCGGCAAAAAGCAATGACGGCGGCGAAAAATAAGACACTGCAATTTATCTATTACATTCAAAATGATTTAGGTTATAAGAACTTGGGATTAGCCGAGGACGAATTTCCAACAGAAGACGACTTACCGCTCATGCCCTATCATAGAGAAGGGCGACGCATTCACGGATTGGTGCAGCTAAATGTGAATCATATTTTACAACCATACGATTATACACTTTATCGGACGAGCATTGCCGTAGGTGATTATCCTATTGACCATCATCACTACGAACGCCCCGACGCACCAGCAATAGATTTTCCGCCAGTTCCATCTTTCAGTGTGCCTTTAGGGTGCTTGATTCCTAAAGGTGTCCAAAATTTTGTCGTAGCAGATAAAGCTATTTCAGTGACAAATATTGTAAACGGTTCTTCCCGTTTGCAGCCTGTGATTGTGCAAATTGGACAAGTGGCAGGAATGGTAGCCGCTACCGCAGCTTTATCCGAAAAATCACCCGATGAACTGTCAGTTAGAGTAGTACAGGAAAAATTATTAGCCACAAAGGGCTATTTATTACCTTTTATCGATGTGGAAGAGCATCCTCATTTTGCTAGCATTCAACGGATTGGGGCGACTGGCTTACTAAAAGGAACGGGTATTCCCTACAAATGGGCCAATCAGACTTGGTTTTATCCAGATAGTACTATTTTAGTTGCCGATTTTTTGGAGAATCTTGCCGACTTTGGCGCACCAATTAAAAGGAGAGCAGTCCCTCCAAATGCCGAATTGAGTGTTGAGGAAGCTAGTGTAATAATTGGGGAATGGTTGGTGTATGGTAAGAAGGAAGAAGAAGGTAGTGCATTTAGTTTTATTGAAAAAGTAAAAACGGATTGGCCTTCTGACTTTAAGGGTTTTGAAGAAAATCGTTCCGTAACTAGAAGTGAACTAGCCTTTTTATTAGACAAGTATATAAACCCGTTTGAACAGAGGGTTGATATGGAAGGAAATTTTGTACAAGCAGATTGACCTCTTTGCTAGGCTTTTTTATTCTTTCCGAGCGCAATGAACAACCAAAGCATAACGAATCCAATGATGAGGCCTACTTTACTCAAAAAGCCTAATTTAACCTGTAATGCACCGTCACCTACGTATAGATACAATAGATAAGAAATAGCCGAGGCGACAATTACGGCGATAGGTAAGAACAATGGCTTTTTCATGTTTTTGTTGTTTTAGATTTGATTCTTTTCCTAAAAAAAGTCTGGGGGCAACTCAAGATATTACCTTGCCAAATAATGTTAAAATAAGTTGCCCCAGACGGGGTCATTATGAATCTGTCTTTACTTAAATATCCTTAATCTTAGCTGCTATTACCTTATCATTTTCCCCATCACTCGAATATTAGTATGATTATTTTATTAAATAGTTAAATTAACTAACATAATAGCATTACTATTATTTTAACAAGGAATTATTTATTTAGTTCATAAAAAACGAAAAAATTCGAAATTTTTTTCATCAGCTTGCATTGTTCGTTCCTTTCCATCTTTCACTGTATCTTTGTAAGCGTTATTTCTGCAAAAAACACCCAATCGTCATGGAAAGAAGTTTAGAGGTGCTAAAGTCAAACGGCCTAAGTAAAACAGAATCGCGAAAGAGGATTTTAGAACTTTTCTTGGAAAGCGAAAATGCTTTATCTATTCAAGCAATCGAGAATAAGTTAGAGAAAATTGATAGGATTACACTCTACAGAACATTAAAAACTTTCGAAGCAAAAGGCATTATCCACAAAGCCCTAGATGGCACGCATCATCCTAAGTATGCCATGTGCGAATCTCAATGTAACGAGCACAGCCATCAAGACAACCACGCTCATTTTCACTGTACTTCGTGTCAACAGACTATCTGCTTAGAAAGCGTAACTACTCCAACTATTCCTGACATTCCCAAAGGTTTTCAAGTCAAAGAGACCAATTTGATACTTTCGGGGTTATGTGATACGTGTTCTGAGTAGTTAGGGATGAGGAATTAAATAACCTACACATCTGACGGTTTGGCATCCCATCCGCTTTGCGGTTCAGATGCTGCGCATCTTCATCCGATTAGCGTCGTTAAATTTTTTCAACGCAGCGGGGCTATGCTGAAAAGCATCCCATCCGTTTCACGGTTCACAAACGATGTTTGCTCATCTCGCTAATCGAAAAAATAAACTCGTCATTTTGCGTAGTTTATTTAATTCCTCATCCCTTATTTGATAATTGTTATTCGTTCCAAATAGCAAAAGGGTTGACAAGTACTGTGATTTGTACTTGTCAACCCTTTTATTTTTTGGCGCTATTAATGGTTTCGACTCTGGAGAGTCGAGTTACGTTTGTTTTTCGACTCGGGAGAGTCGAGTTACTTTCTACGCTACGGGCTTTTTACTACTTGTGCTTCGAACGCCGCTCTTCTTCAATCCTTTTCCTTTTCGGAATTTCTTTTTTCGCTTTCCCTTTACTTGACCTGCTTTTCTGACGGCATCGTAGGCATTTACCACTCCACCCGAAACGCTTAGACTACTAAAAGGCACTTTGGTGCCATCCGAACCAGGTTGAATAACTTGCATTTTGAGTGGGACGGTGGACTCCATTAATACTTCTTTTACTTGCGTTGCCGAGAGTTCGGGAAAGTAAGAACGTAAAACGGCCGCTACACCAGCTACTACGGGAGAAGCCATACTAGTGCCTTGTAGGTTTTCGTACTTATCATCGGGAACGGTAGAGTAAATTTTAACGCCAGGCGCAAATAGGTCCACATTTTCTTTGGCGTAGTTGGAAAAAGAAGCAACGGACTGTTCACCCGTTTTCCAATCTAAAGCCCCTACTTCAATCCAATTGGGCGCTTGCGCCTTTCCGAATAGCTTCTTTTTTTCGTAGCGGTCGTTAGGAAAATTACTGGCTTCGTCGGTGTTTTCTGCGCTATTTCCAGCAGCGTGGACTAGCAATACATCTTTTTTGGCGGCATAGCGCACGGCATCATCTACCACTTTTTTATTCCAAGAAAAACTTTTACCAAAACTCATATTGATAATCGTTGCACCATTGTCCACGGCGTACCGAATCGCATTGGCGACGTCTTTATCTCTCTCGTCTCCATCGGGTACGGCACGAATGGACATAATCTGTACATTGTCAGCAACGCCATCCATTCCAATATCGTTACTACGAACAGCGCCAATAATTCCCGCAACGTGCGTACCGTGGCGGGCATCGGGACCTTCTACGTCGTTATTACCGTAGCCTTTTTCGGTTTGATTGGCGTAATTATCCTTAATTACTACTCTCGAATCAAAATCAAGATTAAGTCCATATTCCAATTGGTTTTGATAGTAGTCGATACCTTCGGTTAGTTGATTGCTAATTTCTTCTTTAATTTCGTCGATGGATTTAATCTCGACACCTTCATTGGCCATATTAGCGATTACATTCTGGCCGATAGCTATGGAGCGGTTCGTAGAACCGTCTAACGCCATAACGTTTTCTAAGAGTATAGGCTTATCGCCCAATTCTTTTTTGACCGCATCTAATGACTCTATTAAAATGGGCTTCATGCTGGACAACTGTGCTAAATTGGTTTCTGCCTCCTCTCGACCTTCTTCGATTTCTTTCTTTGCCTTTAGATAAGTAGCGTATTCTTTTTGGTCTTTTTTACTAACGTCATCGGCACTTTTTCCTTCGTATTTTGGCTTCAGTTTTTTATAGACTCTAGCCACTTCTAAATTATCTTCTTTGACATTTTTGCCGTCTTTTCCACCAATAAAGTTCCAACCGTGAATATCATCCACGTAGCCGTTTTTATCGTCGTCGATGCCATTATTGGGAATTTCACCGGGATTCACCCACATCACCTCTCGTAAATCTTCGTGCTCGGCATCGACACCCGAGTCAATTACTGCTACGATTACCGTTTCTCCTTTTTTACCTTTTAACAAAGAGGAGTACATCTTTTCGGTACTAACGCCCTGTACAGATTCGCTTCCTTTATCTAGATTGAACCAGTTTTGGGGTACGGCGTCTTGTGCAGATAGAGTACCTACAAAAAGGAAAAAGCCGACTAATGCGTGCCATTTTTTTAAATTCATTCTTAGTTGATTTGGTTGGAGCGATGGGTACTTTTTAAACACGCCCAACGGTTGATTGAAATAAGTTTTTTAATGCACTGTTGTTGCAATACTTGCTTTACATTAACGAAATTGAAGAAAAAGTTGTTTACTTAATTCTCTTATTTATACCTACTGGCACAAATAGTGGCTGATTACAACAAATTTGCGTAAATTGTAGTAAAAAAAGAGGGATAAACTACTTTTGTCATTAGCAGTAAACCCAAATCATGCAACCCAATCAATCGGCGCTTTTTTCCTCAGCCAACTACTTTCGGACACCCATACGTTGCTTTTTTTGCTTGGGACTGTTGCTTCTTACTTACTCCATTTCCAGTCAAACACTTTCCTTAGGTTTACTAGTAGGGGGCAGTAACTATCAAGGTGACCTTGCTTCAACAGAATTAAGTGTTATTACCCAGCAGACCGACGTTGCTTTCGGCGGATTTTTAAGGTATCAGTTTAACGAAAGTTTTTCGCTAAAATTGCAGTTGGTGCAGTCAACCTTACGTGCCGATGACGCTAACTCTAGTATTGAAGCCCTGCGACAGCGCAATTTACGTTTTTTCTCGCCCATTTTAGACACTAGCTTGCGATTGGAGTGGTATCCGTTTGTTGCTAATTCGGAATACCAACAATCATTTTTGCCCTACGTTTCTTTGGGCGGCAGCTATTTTACCTTTAATCCACAAGCCGAGTATGAGGGTCGAACTTACGAACTGCAACCGCTACGGACGGAAGGGCAAGGATTAGCAAGTTTTCCCGACCGACAACCGTATTCTTTGTCTAGTGGAAGCCTTGTGGGTGGGGTAGGTTTTAAGATTCCTTTGAATGAAGACCTTACGGTTGGACTGGATGTCTCTTTTCATTACGCATTTACAGATTACTTAGACGATGTAAGTACGACCTACGCCGATTTTGAGGAGTTAGCTACCAATGTTGGCTTAATTTCTGCGCAAATCGCCTATCAAGTGGATGACTTTTTTGAATTGGAAGACCTTTCGCCTTTGCCTAATACGGTTCGTGGTAATCCGAAAACGAACGATTTTTTTATGGTAGCGGGTGTTACTTTGTCGTACTACCTTGTCAATCCCGACCGCGGGAATGGTAGGGGGATTGGGTGTCCTACTTTTTAAAAAATTTGCAGCTATTTGTTACTTATTTTTTACCACAAAGGTATGGAGTACATTGAGTATATAAAGTTTTTTTCGAGCGCAGATTTGACGCATCCACTTAAAACTTTTAGCTAATTGCTATAAACTATATCCTAATTGATGGCTATGAAAATTTGTTACTTTGTTGGTGGGGCGGGATGTCTCAATAGCTTGATTTGAGTATTGGTCAAGCCGTACTTTTTAGTGCCTACCCAAATCATAATGTCATCCGACGAGGAAGAGGTTCTAATGGTCCACTCGCTGAGGTTGGCTCGTTCTCCGTTTTCTAAGATGGTAATGATGTTTTTTTCTTCGTCTAAAATCCAGCTTCCCGTTTTGGTGGGTTCGTCGTAGTAGCCCGTTTCCAGCGTGTGGTCTGCTTTCAAGTTGACCCATTTGCCTTGGTAACTAGCACTTTTTTCTGGATTGTTGATAACCACAGCGGCGTCAAAGTGCCACAGTTTGTCGGTAAAAAACTGCTGGGCGTAGGCGCTGAGCGGTATTTCTTGGACGAGGACTTCGTCGGGGATAGTCGCTGGTGGCGTTGGAGTAGCTTGTTTTGTACTTTCTTTTTCGGCTGCGGAGGAGTTGCAGGCGATTTGGCCAAGTAGCAATAAGAGACAGAGGTAATAAAGGTGTTTCATGGTTTTATTTTAAAACTTTTTTCTGATTAATCGTTCGAGTAGTTGTTGATTTGCGCAAAGATGTAAAGACGCAAAGTGTTGTTGGGCTTTTCTTGTTTGCTGATTTTTATAACACGGATTTTGGGAACGCAGATAGGCGTTGACGTTTTTTGCTAGCGCCTTTTACTTGGACAACGGATGCTTTATTTGACGTTGACTTGGACAGCGGATTTAGATGTTGACATTTGTTGCTATTTCTTTTTCGTTTAGCTACCTTTCTTACCATTGTTGCTCATTAATATCACTACTCCTTGTTTTTATAACACAGGTTGTCCGTACGGGGAACTAGACGTTGACGTCTTTTCTCCTCTCTTTCCCCTTCTCTCCCTATCCACCTCTAAACCTTTCGACCTCTAAGCCTTTCCACCTTTCTCTCTCTTCACCTCGATGCTTTTTCTAGCGCCCAGCTTGTAGGCTTCTCCCGCTAAGTTGATAGTCAACTTTTGCGTAGAAAGGTTTTCCAAAATGGTCTTTTTGGGCTTTACATTGACTTGTATAGTAGCCCCTCGAAACTGGATTTTAAAACTAAGGGACTTCCAATTTTCGGGTAAATAGGGGTCAAAATGAGGAATGCCATCTCGGACTCTCATTCCACCAAAACCTTGCACAACGGATAGCCACGTACCGGCCATACTCGTGATGTGCAAACCATCTTCGGTATCGTTATTGTAGTCATCCAAGTCTAAACGAGACGTGCGGAGATACATTTCGTAGGCTTTGTCGTAATTACCAATTTTAGCGGCTAGAATGACGTGAATACAGGGCGAAAGCGATGATTCGTGGACCGTCATGGGTTCGTAGAAATTGAAATTTCTTTCGATGGTCTTTAAATCGAAATGGTCTTCGAAGAAATAGATGCCTTGCAGGACGTCAGCTTGCTTGATGAAGCAAGAACGGAGGATTCTATCCCACGACCAATTTTGATTCAACGGTTGGTCTTCGGGACGAAGACTATCGACGGGGCGCAATTCTTTGTCCAAAAAGCCATCTGCTTGAAGGAAAACCCCTAATTCTTTGTCTTCGGGAAAATACATATTTTCGCAGATTTCCAACCAATTGGTCAATTCTTTCTTTTCGGAGAACTGCATTTTTTTCGCCAACGCTTTATACTTCTTGGCGTCATTTTCTTTGACGTACTGCACGGCGTCACCCGCATAGCGCATACACCAAACGGCGATATAATTCGTGTACCAGTTATTATTGACGTTGTTGTCGTATTCGTTCGGTCCCGTTACTCCGTGCATGACGTACTGGCCTCGCCATTTGGAAAAATGTACCCGTTGCGCCCAAAATCTGGCAATGCCCACCAATACTTCTAATCCGTATTGAATCAAATAATCTTGGTCTCCCGTGTAGCGGATGTAATCGTAAATGGCGTAAGCAATGGCCCCGTTTCGGTGGATTTCTTCGAAAGTGATTTCCCATTCGTTGTGACACTCTTCGCCATTCATGGTGACCATTGGATAGAGCGCCGCACCGTCGGTAAAGCCTAATTTCTGAGCGTTTTCGATGGCTTTTTTTAAATGCTTATAGCGGTAAACCAGTAAGTTTCGGGCTACTTTTTGGTCGGTTGTTGCCAAATAGAAAGGCAAACAATAGGCTTCGGTATCCCAATAGGTGGAACCGCCGTATTTTTCTCCCGTGAATCCTTTGGGGCCAATGTTTAATCGAGCATCAACGCCCGTGAAAGTTTGGTTTAGGTGGAAAATATTGAATCGAATCCCTTGTTGGGCGGCCACATCTCCTTCAATTTTCACATCGCTCGCCTCCCATTTTTTGACCCAAGCAATTTTTTGCTCTTGCAACAGTTGGTTAAAGCCTTTTTTATAGGCTTTTTTCACTAAGTCGGCGCAATCTTCCAATAGTTCTTCTTTTGGATAATTTTCAGAAGATAGCACCGCCGCATATTTATACACGTCAATAGTATCGCCTTTTTGGACGTTTATATCCACCGATGTTCCCGCCAGTAATCCCGTTTTGACTTTATGGCCTTTAAAAATGTATTCGTTGCCATTTTTACGGATTTGGAACTTCATCCCCGTTGCTACTTGATAGGCGGTCTTTTTTGTTTCGGTAATGACATAGGCTTGTTTCCGCTTCACTTTGGTGGCAACGGGTAACCAAAAAGAACCATCTTCGTCCCAGTTAGCGTCCTCATTCCGCACATCTCCGTTCAAATAGGGCATTACGGAAATTTTTCCATCAAAATTTAAAGCCTTGATGGTGTATTTGATGGCACCGATTTCGTCCGTAACGATGCTGCAAAAGCGGGTCGATTGCACCGCAATTTTTTTACCATCGGCCATGGTCGCTTCGAAAGAGCGCTGTAAATAGCCTTCTTTCATATTCAATACTCGGCGAAAGCTATCCACCTCGCATTTAGCTAAATCCAAACTCACGCCATCCACTTCAACGTCAATACCAATCCAGTTGGTGGCATTCAAAACTTTCGCAAAATATTCTGGGTAGCCGTTTTTCCACCAACCGACCTTGGTCTTATCGGGGTAATAGACGCCCGCTACGTAACTCCCTTGCAGCGTATCGCCGCTGTATTTTTCTTCGAACATAGCCCGTTGCCCCATTCGCCCGTTACCAATACTGAAAATACTTTCGGAAATTCGGTTGTATTCGGGTTCGAAACCCTCTTCGATAATACACCATTCGTCGTATTTCAAATATTCTTTCATCGTCTGTTAGTTTTTAGTGGATTGTTTTGAAAAGAAGTATGTCTGATACATCCGAGTCGTCTTCGGGCGGTCGAACATTCAGATTTACTAGATTGCATTTGTGTAGAATACTAAAGGCAAGAAAATGGGGGCAAAGATAGGTGAAATATTGAAAAAGGGGCGTCATTTTCGAGTCCTAATGTGCCATAATTTTCTCAATAATACTTTCAATAGAAACACCCGCCAAGGAATCTAAAACAAGGTGCGCAGCGCCCAAATTATCGGGACTTCCCATACCAATTGCGTAAAACCCACCCTTCAAAGCCGCTTCTACCCCACTCGCCGCATCTTCGAAAACAATACACTCATTGGGTTGGACACCCAAGGCTTCCGCCCCCATTTCAAAAACTTGCGGGTCGGGTTTGCTGCGCGTCGTTTTGGTTCCATCAATAATGGCTTCGAAATAGTCCAACATTCCTACTTTGGTGAGTGCTAAAACGGCATTTTTACTGGAAGAACCCAGTGCTACTTTTATGCCCTTCGCTTTTAAACTTTTGACAAAATCAAGAACGCCCGGTAGAATTTCTTTATCATCCATTTTCTGGAGATAGGCCTGGTACATTTCATTTTTCTCGGTCGCCCATTTTAGCTTTTCCGCTTCGGTGAGTTCGATACCACCCCATCCTAAGATGAGGTTAATGGAGTCCATTCTACTAACGCCTTTGAGTTGTTCGTTTTCCTTTTCGGTAAAATCAAAACCTAACTGATTAGCCATTTCTTTCCAAGCTAAAAAATGATACTTGGCTGTATCTACAATAACACCGTCTAAGTCGAACAAACAGGCTTTAATTATCATAATGGAGCGATTTTTTAAGTTGCATTTGAAAATGAGGCGCAAAGATAAAGGAATTTGGCATTTCCTAATGACGATTGAAGAATGATTCGGTAATTCTCAAAGGTTAAGGGTAAAAAGGGTTTTGGCGAGTGAGGATATAAAGATGTATCTTTGCGGCTCTAAAACCAGTAGCTAATCATTACACAATATCTAACTTTTGCACTATATGGAATCAAGACTTTTTATACTGATTTTATTAATTGGTAGTTTCGGCTGTCAGTCCAATAACCACGCTGAACTTTCCAAAATTGATAGATTGGAAGCAGCTCTAGCCACCGACCCTAATCCAGCTAACAGGAAAGCGCTCATTGCCGCTTACCAAGATACCATTGCCGCTAACCCCACGCCACAGGTAGTCAACGCTGAGTTCTATAATAAATTAGCCAACCTTCAAATAGAAACTAAGTCTTTTGTAGCCGCACTACAGACGCTCATGCAAGGCATCAAAGAGGCCCCCAAGTCGTCGGATATTTCGGAGAAAGTGTGGCTGCTAGGCACTATTTACGACCAGCATCTTCAACAACCTTTGGTAGCAAGTATCATTAAAAAATTGTATGCTCAACAATACGAATCGGCCAAACACGCCGCCGTTGCTAAGCAATTTTTGAACAATAGCAACACCGACCTTTCGGAAGATATTACGGCTTTGGGAAGTAGCATGTACGACGATAAAACGCATCGAGTCGATTACCAAGCGGCCAATGACTACATCCGCATTTGCGAATTGTACGCTTTGGTACGGCCGCAGGATAGTAAAAGTCCAGAATATCTTCACAAAGCAGGTGAGACCGCCCGTTCGGTACGGACATTTCCGAAAGCGGTGGCGCTGTACGACTGGATTTACAACCAATACCCCAATTTCGAGAAATCGGCGCAAGCACTTTTTTTAAAGGCGTTTACTTACGATAATGAATTGGGCGACAAAGAAACAGCGAAGGTGCTGTACGAAGAGTTTTTAGAAAAATATCCAACGGACGACTTTGCGGATGATACGAAGTTTTTATTGGCCAATTTGGGTAAGAACGACGATGAGATTATTAAGAGTTTTGGGCAGTGAATGAGGAGTCAGAAGTCAGACCGCCCGCAGGGACTGCCAGAAGTCAGACTATATAATACGTTGACAAACAATCCATTGACACGAATCAACGTAAATTCTCAATAGTTGCTCGTCGGGAGACGAGCAGATAGTTATTTCAATCCCGTCCAATAGAACAGGATTAAAATATCGGTGTTCGATGTATTAAGTCTCCAGACTTGATACCAATATCCGCAGGTCTCCCGACCTGCATTGAGCACTTACGAATCAACAAAAGATTACTATAATGAAAAAAAAGGAGCGTTTTTTGGTTTTTGGCAGCTTTCTAAGCCATTTGTTGATACTATTTGCTTGCCACCAAAAGCCAGAAACGATGCCCGAGTCCTATTACAATTTTCCGATTGACACTACGGTACAAATTCTTTATTCTCTTCCTAGCGACGTCAGAGAAACATCGGGTATTATCACCTTTGAAAGTAGTATTTGGACACATAATGACAGCGGAGATGACCCCACCATTTATGAATTATCCATTGCGGACGGCACCATTTTACGGCAAGTAACTTTGTCGGATGCGACGGCTAGAGATTGGGAAGACATCGGACAGGACAGCCAGTACATTTACGTAAGTGACTTGGGGAATAATGGTGGAAAAAGGCAGGACTTAGCTATTTGGAAAATAGCTAAATCCGAGGTTATGGATGGTGATGAAACCGCCACTTCTTTTAAAATCAACGTGACTTACCCCGACCGAACGGACTTTAAACCACCCGCGTATCAGCACAATTTCGACTGTGAAGCATTGCTGGCCTTCGAAGATAGCTTATACGTTTTTTCTAAGAATCATCTGGATAAACAGTGTCGTTTTTACAGTTTAGCGAATAATAGTGCTACGCCGACAGTTTATTTGCAGGACAGTTTTGACACTAAAGGTATGGTAACAGGCGCATCTATGGACAAAGAAAATGGGGTACTTGCTTTAGTGGGCTATAATTTAGACCCAGCATTATCCAATTTTGGCCCCTTTGTTTGGCTGTTTTGGGACTATCCCAACCGAGATTTTTTCGCTGGCAAAAGTCGTCGAATTAATATGCCATTTATTGCGCAAATGGAAGGCATCAGCTATTGGAAGGAAGGTAAATTTTTGATTAGCTCCGAAAGGTCTCGCTATTTTGAAGGTAAATTAGCGGTATTTGATGCCATGCAGTGGTTAGAATAGACCCCAACTCAATGTTCCTGGGTAATATAATAGCTAAGCACCTCCCACAATTTTTAACCACAAAGATGTAGAGTTCATGGAGCACACATAGTTTTCGAGCGCAGCATTGACATTCTACATATAAACTCTATATTACTCTAACGTGAGTTTTGGATAATAACCATTGATTTTCAATAACTTAGCCCCATCGGGGCGACACTGTCTGTAGAAAATAGTTGGTTTTTAGCATTTAGGACCTTTAGGTTCGACCCTAAGTGCCGCACCTAAAGGCGCTAAAAGTCTCTTTATCAACAAACTACTACAGACAAGGCCAGCCCTAAAGGACTTTCAGCGTATCCAAAACTCACGTTACTCTATAACGTATGAATTTAGTAACTACCTAGAACACTAATGGATTTGAAAATAGTTTTCATAAGAGAGTCTGTCAAATCTACGCTCGAAGAATAACTCCATGTGCTTTGTGGACTCCATTTCTTTGTGGTAAAAAAATAGATGCCAAGTAGGCGTAAAACATGACGAAAAAACAGATTTTCTTACTCTTAGGCCCTTTACTCTTCCTCATATTGTGGCTTATTGGCACTCCCGAAGACATACCGCCAAACGCCTATCTCGTACTAATTAGCACGCTTTGGATTGCCTTATGGTGGGTTACCGAAGCCGTTCCGATTCCCATTACCTCTCTATTACCCATTATTTTATATCCGTTGCTGGGTATTATTCCGATGAACGAAGTGGTCGTTCCGTTTTCTAAGCCCATTATTTTTCTCTTTATCGGTGGATTTATTTTAGCGTTAGCGATGGAAAAATGGAACCTACATCGACGGATTGCTTTGACCATCATCTCCAAAGTGGGCACTAATTTGGAGCAAATTGTAGGTGGTTTTGTGCTGGCGACGGGCTTTTTATCTATGTGGATTTCGAACACGGCTACCACGATGATGATGATTCCGATTGGCTTTTCTATTATTCAACAATTTGATGACTTAGACGGAATAAGTAAAGATAAGGTCAATGATTTTGGAAAGGCGCTTTTATTAGCGGTGGCTTACTCGGCCTCTATCGGTGGAATGGCCACCTTAGTGGGGACACCAACGAATCTTATTTTTGCGGAAGCGATTAAAGAATTTTACAATGTGGAAATTGCCTTCGACCAATGGTTTCGATACGGACTGCCTATTTCTTTGCTCCTATTAGCGGTCTGTTGGTGGCACATCGCTCGAAATATCTTCCAACTGCACCGAGTCAAATTTAAAGGAGATAAGTCCATTATAGATGGTCAACTAGCCGCTTTGGGCAAAATGACGGGGGAGGAAAAAAGAGTGCTTATTATCTTTTTAATAGTTGCCTTCGCTTGGATTAGTCGAAAGCATATACTGTCCCCTTCGATTCCCGGCATCAACGATACGCACATTGCTTTGATTGGTGCACTTCTGTTGTTTATGATACCCGCACCGTCGAAAAAAGCGAGCAGTTTAATGGATTGGGAAACGGCCATAAAATTACCTTGGGGGATTTTGTTGCTCTTCGGCGGGGCTTTTGCCGTCGCTGCGGGGTTTGAGCAATCGGGACTGACCACTTGGTTGGGGGAACAGCTTAGTTTGTTATCCGCTATTCCTTACTTTCTACTACTACTTTTCATTATTACAGTAGTCAATTTTTTGACGGAAATCACCCAAAATATGGCGACCTGTACGCTGATGATGCCCGTGCTAGCGGGGCTAGCACTAGCCATTGACGTTCATCCTTACGGACTGATGGTAGCGACTTGTATCGCTGCTTCTTGTGCATTCATGTTGCCTTTTGCTACGGCGCCGAATGCCATTGTTTTTGGTTCGGGTATTTTGGAGATTCGGGATATGATTCGGGTCGGATTTTTGCTGAATATTTTGTCCATCATCGTCATTACGCTATTCACCTATTTTTTGATGCCTGTTATTTGGGATATTGATTTGACGGCTTTTCCTGATTGGTTGAAAAACTAGCGGATGCTTCGGGGCGGCTACGGACCGTGAACCGTATGCCGTTTACCGTAAATCGAATAAAATTTACCAATTTGAAAAAAGATACCTACCATACCATCGCCGATTCCTGCGAAGGCGAATTTAAAGACCGAGGGAGTAAGTTTATTGCCTATGCTTTTCCAATGTCTTCTCTCGAAATAGGGCAAAATCATTTAGCGGACGTCAAGAAAATTCATCCTAAGGCTAGACATTGGTGCTATGCCTATCGGTTAGGCTTAGATGGCAATAGCTTTCGAGCCAATGATGACGGAGAACCGTCGGGAACAGCGGGAAAGCCTATTTTGGGACGCATTGATAGTTTCGGGTTGACCAACGTTATCGTCGTTGTCGTGCGGTATTTTGGAGGCACTTTATTGGGTGCATCTGGGCTAATTAACGCCTATAAAGAAGCGACGATTGATGCGTTGAAAAAGGCAGAGATTGTTGAAAAAGTAGTAACAGATATCTACGAGTTACAGTTTGATTACAGTATTATGAGCGAGGTAATGAACGCTATTAAACGCAATAAACTGGAGATGGTCGCACAAGATTTTGGCAACGATGGAAAGGTACAAATAGCCATTCGACAAAGTGAGGTCGAGGCAACTTTACAACGTTTAAAAGCAAACATTGCTAATATTCACCTAGAAATGGTCGAAGATATGGAACCGATTACAGGGTTGCAGATTCAATTTTTGAGAACGGAATAGACGGTTTATGGTGTATGGTTATCAGGTTCTCAGGGCTTTTCCGATTAAAAAACTTATAACTGCGATTACGCATAAGCACTAAAGGTGCGCTACATCTTAGCATTGGGCGAAAGCCCAATGAAGCATATTAAACGGTAATTCCAGCTCTGAAAGAGCGACATATACCACGTCCCTTGATTGTATGTCGCACCTTTAGTGCTAAATGGCTTGATTTGCCTAAAATCATTGGGTTTACACCCAATGTTATACTATTTCGCACCTTTGGTGCTCTATAATCTCACTTTGCATAATATCAGCTTATTTTTTTCAAAACAGTAGCAGCCAACTTTATAGCAGTTGGTAAAAAAGTGTAAGTTTTAAATGGTAAGATTCGCTCGGAAAAGTAGTCGTACAACAGCGATTAACTTACGCCGTGGCCTTCATGGCATTGTCTTTTACTTGGTGGATGGGTCGGAAAGTAGCCTGCGGTTGCATCTTTTCTAGTAAAAATTCTTCGGGGCCAAAATCGTGAATTAAGTTGGCAATGTTACCTTTGGTCAGTGCAATGGCTTTTTCTTCTAATTTTCTAGTAATTAGCTTACTTTTGGCCAAAGGTTTAACTGCCTGTAATACGGCCAAGTAATCGGGCATCAAGCCACTTAATCCCGTTTTATTGACCACTAGAGCGGCTACGATTTCCTGATTTTCTTCGGCGGTCAAAATAAAGCCACCGAAAGAAGGAATCTCTTTCGCAGCATACTCCACTGCGGTTAAAATAGCGTCTGAGTTAACGGATGTTGCGTCCAAATGGTCGATTAAAAAATTTACTAGGGCATTCTTCTTTGCAAAGCTAATGCCCGAGAAAGCGTCATAATGACATTGTTGGAACATAGTTAGCTTATTTTGAGTGTTTGGTTAAAATCTGACTTGAATATACAAATATATTTTACATTCTTTATAAAAAAATGCAAAATGTTAACATAGCTGACCTAAATAACCCGCTAATAATCACTTCATTACACCTAACAATATACACGTATGCGAAAAATTACTGCGGATTTTATTTTCCCTATTCATCGCCCTCCCATTAAAGAGGGCGTTATCGTTGTCAACGACGAGGGTACAATTGTAGAAGTAGGTACTCGTCACAATTACGACGAGGAGGAGCTAGAAAGTCACAAAGGGATTATTACACCTGGCTTTATTAATACGCACTGCCACCTAGAGCTGTCGCACATGAAAGGCAAAGTGGATACGGGAACCTCGTTGATTCCGTTTATTTCGAGTGTTGTACAATTTCGGGATGTGCCGCAGAAAAATATTGACCAAGCAATTGAAGCGGCCGATGTTGAGATGTTGCGTGAGGGCATTGTAGCTGTGGGAGATATTTCCAATAAAGCAGATACCGTACCACAAAAGAAGAGAAGCTCGATTCGCTATTATACTTTCGTCGAAATGTTTGATTTCTTACAAAAAAATTGGACAGATGATACCTTTAAACAGTACGAAGCGGTCTTTGCGGCTCATTCGGACGAAGGGGGCAATCAAAAAAGTAGAGTGCCCCATGCTCCTTACTCCGTTTCTAGCAACCTATTTAAAAAGATAAACTCGGTCAATCCGAACTCGGCCACGGTCAGTATTCACAACCAAGAAACACCCGACGAAAACTTATTTTTTCAGCAGAAGCGAGGTGCTTTTTTGACTTTCTACAAAAACTTTGACATTTCTATTGATGACTTCGCCGCAACGGGCGCCAACTCCATTGATTATGCGCTGCAATACATGAGTCCACAAAACAAAACCCTTTTTGTGCACAATACAATGACCACCAAAGCGGATATTGAAAAAGCGCACGCTTGGAATCCAAATTGCTACTGGGTGACTTGTCCAAACGCCAATCTATACATCGAAAACCGCCTACCGAATTATCAACATTTTTTAGATACAGACGCCAAAGTAACGATTGGTACGGATAGTTTGACCTCCAATTGGCAATTGTCCATCGTCGAAGAAATGAAGGCGATTGCCAAATATCAATCTTACATTCCTCTGGAAACTTTGCTGACGTGGGCAACGCTGAACGGCGCCGAAGCCTTGGGCTACGAAACGGACCTAGGTAGTTTGGAAGTGGGGAAAACGCCCGGTTTGGTGTTATTGAATATGGGTCGAAATTTGACGTTTAAGACGAGTACAAAGGCTAAAAGGTTAGTTTAGTGATTGGTTATTTGTTACTTGTTATTTGTTATCTGTTGTTTAGACCGTCAGATAGCAAATTGATAGATATTTGGCACATCTTAATATCACTGACAATAGACCCTGTCTTTAGTTGCAAAAAAAGGATAGGCGGTATTTTCAAGAATACCGCCTATCAAATCCAAAAAGGGTACGGTAAGGCAGCAGAAAATAGTATAGAAATACTAAATTATTTTCTTTTGTGCAATGACGGGTGTATCTTTGTTGGGGCAGCAAAAAGTTTACACAGAAAAAGTCGGTATGAAGAAAACACAAGAGCGAATCGTACGCACGGCCATTCAGTTGTTCAATAAAAATGGAGTAGCCAACGTACGAGTACAAGATATTGCGGTCGCGGCAAACATTAGTCCAGGTAATTTAACCTATCATTATAAGACTAAAAAAGATTTGATGGAGGCTGTTTTGAGATATATGAAAACGGTGCAAAAAGAACTATTCCCGTACCAATCGGTTGTTGAGGCGCCCGATTGGTTGGAGTTGGTGCAGGCGTATTTGCGTTTTCAGATACAGTTTCGCTTTTTCTATCGGGATATTTTGGAAATTGCCTCCTTGGTTCCTAACAGTCGGAAGCAATACAAAAAGCAAATCGAAGGCGTTATCAATTTTAATAGAAACGGTATTTATATTTCTGTCGATAAGGGATTCATGTTGCCCGAAGCGCACGAACGGCAATACCAAACATTAGCAACCCACGCTTGGGCGATTCTCAACGCCTGGTTGACGGTACGAGAGGTGTTGGGAGAGGAAGTGGCCAACATCAACCGAGGAATTTACGGACTGTTGGAATTGCATTATCCCTACTTGACGGAGAAAGGCCAACGTTTTTACCATAAAGTGAAAGAGCAAGTGCCACAATTGGTGAAATCGGAAATTGATTTGATTGAGGAGATGCAGGGTTAGTTTTAGGGGAAGTCAGACCGTCCCTACGGACTGACAGAAGAACTAAAATAAAGGCGCATTTAACAATCCGCCATCGACAACCATTGCCGACCCAGTGCAAAAAGAACTGGCTTCGGAAGCCAAGTAAACCGCCATTCCCGCTATTTCATCGGGCGTAGCTACTCGGCCCAAAGGCGTATTATCCATCATCTTTTGGTGGGTCTTCGCATCTTCTACGAAGCCTGCCGCCAACTTCGTCCGAACGTAGCCCGGACAAATTACATTCACGCGAATATTGTCCTTTCCCCATTCAATGGCTTGATTCTTTCCTAGCATAATTAAGGCCGCTTTGCTCACATTGTACGCTGACATAAAGGCCGTTGCGTGAAATCCTTCGATGGAACTGATGTGAATGATACTGCCCCTACCCTGCTGTTTTAAATATGGGTGCACCAGATTACTTAGATAAATGGCAGCGTTCAGATTGACGTCCATTGTCTTTTGGTAAAGTGCTTTGGGCATTTTTTCGATGGCGCCGTAGTAGGGATTGGTTCCCGCATTATTGACGAGGATGTCGATGCGGCCGTATTTATCTAACGTTCCTTGTACCAATATTTGGCATTGCGCTTCGTCGGCGACGTGACAAGCGATGGCCGTTGCCTCTAATCCTTCCTTTTCAAACTCTGCGGCGACGGTGTCAACGGCGGCTTGTTTGCGGCTACTGATAACCACTTTTGCGCCGAATTCGGCGAGTCCTCTAGCGATGGCTTTTCCGATGCCTTTGGAGGCGCCCGTAATGATGGCGACTTTGCCTTCGAGACTGAATTTCTCTTTTATCATTTTTTGGTTATTCGTTATTTGTTATTTGTTATTCGTTATTTGTGCCAAACAAAGTCTAATACCGATTGTTTCGCCGCTATGGAATCACTTCAAACTTTAGCAGAAGTTCAAAAAACGGTGTGGCAAATGCTTTTTCGGGGAGCCGTTCAGAAAAAAGACCCATTGCATACGGCGACAATTGGAACCGTTAAAAACGGCGTGGCACAAATGCGGACGGTCGTTCTTCGGAAAACAAATACCGTCGAACGACAATTGTATTTTTACACGGATATCCGCAGTGCAAAAGTACTAGAATTGGCCGATACCTCGACGCTCAGTTGGCTGTTTTACCATCCTAAAAAGAACGTGCAAATTAGAGCCGTTGGGCAGGTCGTTTTTCACCACCAAAATGATATAGCTTTGGAAAAATGGCGCTCAATTCCGAGTTACGGTCGGAAGACGTACGGGACTCGCCGTGCGCCAGGAACGGTCGTTGATGAATCAACTGATGATTTACCTAGCCTTTGGCAGACCAATAGCATCGACCTCAGCGATACGGAATACGCTTACGAACACTTTGCCGTTGGTCTTTGCACGATTGACTATTTTGAGTGGTTACATTTACAGCGGGCGGGACACCGGCGGGCGGAGTTTGCGTACGTTGAAAGCCGATGGGAGGGTACATGGTTGGTTCCCTAAAGTCACAAGCAGCCGATTTATCCATGTAACAAGATTATTTGGTTGATTGATTGATTGATTGTAAAAAACAATATATTTTCAAAGATGGAGACTTTCTCTATTAATTCTCTTACCTTGCTTGCCAATAGAAAACTACACAACCCTTACCTATGAAAGAAGATTCAAAGGAAAAAGACAGTTATTATCAACCCGATGACCGATTCTTTGCTGAGGTAATGTCTAAAAAAGACAATGCTAGAGCCTATTTGGAAGAATTCTATCCAAAGGTTGCTGCAATAGCTGATTTAGATACTTTAGCCCTAGAAACGGAGCGATTCATCCGCCCTAATCTAAAACTATTTCGTTCGGATATTATTTATCGCTGTCAGTTTAAAGATTTACCCGAGCATTTCTACTTCTCTATTATTTGGGAACACAAACTGCAACCTGATGAAAAGGTAGCGATTCAATTAGGCTTGTATATTTTTCTGAAATTATACGAATTGGTGAAAGCGGAAGATGCTGAATTAGTACCCGTTCTGCCTTTGCTTTTCTATAATGGTAAGAAAAAATGGATTCCCAAAACGGTCTATCAGCTGTTTAAAGATAAACCTCATTATGATTTTTTTGAGCCTTTTTTACCTAATTTCAATTTTCTATTCAAGAACCTAACTGAAATGCCACCTGATGAACTACTAAAGTTACAGACGGGTTTCTTTAGAAGTGCGATGATGTCCATGGCTTTTCGGCATCGAGCAGACTTGCTAATTGAAAATATTTCTGTTATTTTTGATGTAAATGACAAGAACGAGCAAGAAATGGTTTTTCATTATACAGCGGCTATTTTTGACCGTTCTCCCAAAAAGTTTGTAGAAAAAGTTAAAACGATTGATTTTACTAATAAAGCTGAAGTTATGAATGTGCTTGAATATCTAAAAACTGAAGGTCGAAGAGAAGGAAAGGTTGAAGGCAAAATTGAAGGCAAAATTGAAGGCAAAAATAGCGAAAAGGCTTTTCGTTCGCTAAAAAACTTATTGATGTTGCTAGATTTTTTTCCAAATATGGAGCTGGACAAATTAGTGTCTTTGACGGAGTTATCAGAAGCATCCATAAAAACTTTAAAAAAAGTTATCGCAATAAAAAACATACCAGCAATAAAAGAAGCAATTGACGATTTAATATTGAAGGGGATTACATTAGAACCCGAAGAACAAAAAGAAATTGAACAGCTATTAGGAGATTTAGTAGCTAAAAAACAATAAAAACACCTCATTTATCTCTTCATAAATGGGGCATTTTTCGTTGTTTTTTTGGCTACTTTGCTATTACCAATTTCTTAGTCAATATCTCCTCCTCCGTCCACAAACTCACCCAATAAATGCCCGGCAGCAAATCACCCGTTTCAAAAGTCATTGGATGTGTTCCTTCCGAGTGCAGCGCATTCCTCAAAAAAGACTGCACCATCGCCCCTTGTAAATTATGCAAAGTCAAGTAAACAGGACCCTCTTCGGCGAGACTAAAACGAATAGTCGCTTGCCCGTAAGCTGGATTAGGGGCAATGGATAATTCGTTGCGCATTTTTTTCAAGGTCACCACTTCGGGCGTGTTGGTACGATGAGTGACTAAAGGCGTATTGGAGGATTGCAAACTACTAGGGCAATTATCAATCATCGCCGTAAAATCGCTCCCCGCTTTAGCATGAAAACCCGTTTCCAGCGTAATACTCGTTCCCGCTTTGTAGGACACCGTACCTTCGACCGTAGCATTTTCGGAAATTATGGTATTGATACCTTGATAGTCGCCCGGTTTCACGGTCCGATTATTGACCGCCAAATCATTTTCCGCACACTCGAAGTCGCAACTATTTGAAGACCAGTAAATTTTATCACCAAAAAAATTAGCGAGTATAATATCTTGGTCACCATCTTGGTCCAAATCGGCAATATCCAGTTCTTCTACGGCACCTACAATATCAGCTACAACAATGGGTGCGAAAGTCGTATTGGTATTTCGGAACCAAAGCGCATCACCAATGTATATACCTCCACCACCTATTCTACCGATTAAAACATCCATATCTCCATCGCTGTCTATATCTGCTACTTTAAGGTTATTGATACCGTCGTACGTAGAGGAGATACTTTGAACGGTAAAAGTTTGACTACCATTATTTTTGTACCAATTGATATGTTGAGCATCGTTAAAAGTCACAAAATCCAAATGATTATCTCCATCTACATCCGCTAGAACGACGTCTTCCGTTCTAGTAATACCAGTAGCAATGGTGTGGGTGGTAAAATTCAAATTACTCGTCTGTTCTAGCCATTCGTATTTATCGAGTCCAATTAGACTAGAGGTTACAAAATCTAGGTCACCATCGTTATCCATATCGCCAACATCAAATTTTGCAATCCCCTCTGCCGGATTAGATAAGACCGTCCGCTTGAAACTCTGCGTCGAACTATTTTCAAAAAACACTACCCCATCGTCGTTGTTTTGCCCGGCTATCAGAATATCTTGCCAACCATCTTTATCAAAATCTAAAACTTTCATAAAAGTTGCTCGGGCATCCGTACTGATTAGGCGATACGTAAAGGTGCCGTTGCTATTTCTTTTGTACCAAAACAGCGTCGAACTATTGAATTCTAATCCGATAATATCTAGGTCGCCATCATTGTCTAGGTCGGCTATCTCGGAATTACCAATACTCTGAGAAACAGGTAGTGCAAGTAGGGTCGTTTTGGTGAAATTTTCTTGCCCATCATTGGTCAGTAGATATACAATGTTATCAATAGCGCTTAATACGATGAAGTCTAAATCTCCATCTTTGTCCCAGTCCACTGGTCGAGCGGAGCGAGCACCGTTTATACTATTTGCTATTTCTACTGTTGGGTCGGACCAGTCTATGGACGAACAGTGGGTACATTTGTTTTCGAAGTAGCTTAATACCATCTTGATGGGGGGTGCCGTAAAAATATCTATATCTTTATCGTTGTCTGCGTCCAAAGGAATAGCGGTAAAAATCCCCTCCATATTTTTGGCTACTTCTATTTCTTTAAAATCAACGCTCGTCCCTTTATTGACGTAAGTCATTAAGCGATTTTGACCTTTTACGGCAACGACTACATCTTGGTCACCATCGCCGTCCAAATCTGTCGGAATGGCATCTGCAACGTCAGTAATATTACTAGCAATCGTATTACTATTAGAAAAATTACCGTTGACGTCTTGTTCATACCACACGACCGAATTATCTGTGGATAAACTTGCCACGATATCTAAGTCTCCATCGGTATCCATATCAACGTAGTAAACGCTACTGACACCGCCTGCGTTAGTAGTAATAGTAGTAGTAGAAAACATATTGTTTCCTGTATTGGTCACTCTATACAGCGTATTGGTGGATGCTGTACCCACGACTAAATCCAAGTCTCCATCGCATTGCAAATCGCCGATATCAAAGGTGGTCATTCCCGACTGATTGATGAGAATAGGGTTTTTGCTAAAGTTATTTCCACCATTATTGTATTGAACGACGACTTGATTATCGTCCGTAGCGGCGTACACAAAGTCCAATAATCCGTTTCTGTCCATATCTACGATTTGCACTTGATGCGGATTGACCGCCGAAAATTTGCCCAATTGGTTGAAACTTCCATTCCCTGCATTCCGAAAATACTGCACTTCTTTTTGAGTAGCATTAGATATCGCTAAATCGGGTAAGTCGTCGCAATTCAAATCCCCCAAAGCCATTCCTTGTACGATACCAAAGTTGCTATTTGCAATGGCGGATGGCGAAAAGTTTTGACTACCGTCGTTCTCGTAGTAAATCACTTGTCCGTTATTCTCCGAAAAAGCGGCGACGATGTCTATATCTCCGTCTTTGTCCATATCTCCCGCAACCATAGCGGTTTGATTGACGAGTCCACCATTGGAGCTGTTGACTTGGTCGAACAGTGGGTCGTCAATGCAGACTTGTCCTATTAGGAATGGGGTAGAAAATAGTAAAGAGAAAATGAGAGATAGGGTTTGCCTAAAATTTTTCATTGCGTTCAATTAAGGAGGACAAATTAGCTGGAGTATTGATTCGTGATTAGTCGCCTAATGACGTTCTCAATGTACCTTGGAGGGAGATTCCTTCAGGGAATCTTTCTCCTTTTGCGACGAAAAGATGAAGATTCTCTGAAAGAATCTCCCTCTCCTGCTCTTACATAGCTATTTGTCTGTTAGAAGATTTTAGGAAAACGGTGGTTACGGTAATGGAAAACGGTAGGTTAGAAGCAGGACATAGCGTCTTTTGACATTTTATTTTTTACTACAAAGGTGTGCACAGACGTGTTCTTATGAAGAGTCCATAAAGTACATGGAGTTCTTTTTCGAGCGCAGTTTTGACGCATTACTCGACATTCTTGTTTGTGCTTTGTAGTAAAATTAGTTAGGAAGTAGATAGCCCAATTCCTCTTTGAATGGTAGTTACGGAAGGAATGCTTTCATAGCATTACTGTAAATATACGGAATTAATGGGATTGACAAAATGGGAAGGGCGTTTTTGTTAGAAAACCGTCAAAGTGAGTCCGATACTGACAAAGAAGATTATTCTGAAGTATTGGATTGGCTATTTTCCTCTAACCATTTTTCAAAAGTGGCTTCGCCCACTTTTTCGATGATAGTATTAAGATAACCCGTGGGCCACTTCACATTGGGCAAACCGAGCTGTTCAAATAGCTGACAGCTTTGCTGAAAGTAGGGCGCAGCAGTTTTGAAATCTTCTTGTTCAAAAAATACTGTTCCAATATTTCCAAGCGAAATAGCCATGCCATGTATATCTCCAATTTCTTGACAAATCTGCAAATCCATAACCCAATAACGCATTGCCTTTTCAATGTCTCTTTTTTCTTTAGCAATTTGTGCTAAGTTGTTTAATGTAACACTTTCCCCTTTGCGGTCGCCAATTTCCTGGCTTATCTTTAAAGAGTCTTGCAAATAGCCTGAGGCCGTTTCATAATCCCCTTTAGCATCATATATCTGGGAAATATTGTTCAGCGTGGTACCTTCACTCTTACGGTCTCCAATTTCTTGCGTTATCTTTAAGGAACCCTTTAAGTAGTCCAAAGCTGTATCATAGTTCCTTCGGACTTTATGAATTTGGGCAATATTATTCAGCGTAATTCCTTCCCCCTTACGGTCGCCAATTTCTTGGCTTACCATTAAAGAGTCTTGTAAGTACCCTAAGGCTGTTTCATACTCCTCTTTAGCATCATATATTTGGGAAATATTATTCAATGTAGCGCTTTCCCCTGTACGGTTGCCAATTTCTTGCGTTATCTTTAAGGAATCTTGTAAGTACCTTAAGGCCGTTTCATAGTCCCCTTTGGCAAGTGCAGTTGTTGCAAGATTATTGAGAGTAGCCCCTTCTCCGTGACGGTCGCCTATTTCTTGTGCTATCTTTAAGGAGCTTTGCAAATACCCCAAGGCCGTTTCATAGTCTCCTCGGACTTTATGAATTAGGGAAAGATTATTGAGGGTTGCGCCTTCCCCCTTACGGTCGCCTACTTCTTGTTGAATCTTTAAGGAATCGGTTAAATAGCCTAAGGCTGTTTCATACTCCCCTTTGGCATCATATATTAGGGAAATATTATTGAGGGTTGCGCCTTCCCCTTTACGGTCGCCTATTTCTTGTTGAATCTTTAAGGAATCCTTCAAATAGCCTAAGGCCGTTTCATACTCCCCCTGAATGTAATAAATTTGAAAAATACTATCCAACGTCTCGCCTTCTCCTTGGCGGTCGCCTACATTTTGCTGAATAGAAAGAGTTGAATATAATTTTGTCAAAGCATTATCATAATCGTAGTTATTAGTGTATAAAGTAACTAATTGTTTTAAAATAGTTAACCGAAGCTTCTGTTCTGACTCATCAAGGTCTAATAGTGATTGTTCGAGCCGATGTATCTCTTGTTTATTATTTTTAGATTGTCCTTTGGGAAAATTTTGGTTGTCCCCAAAAGCGCCTTTTATTTCTCTAGTTGTTCCTACATTTCTCTCTTTTATCACTTCAATATCCAAAACCAAAGAGCGCAAAGACCACAAATCGGGCATCTTTTCCATTAATTGCCGCATATCTTTCCCATCGGGAGCAGCATAAATAAAAATGATTAAAGCGTTCTCTTGTTGAGCCAATCTATCTCGACGTAAGTTTAGACCTGCCGTTATAGATGCTTTAGGGCTTTTTACTTTATCTTCGACAACTATAGTAAAATTATCTGATAGAAGGTATTCGAAGTTTTCGAGATAGACAATACCATTGTTTAACTGGATATAAGATTGAAAAATGGTTTGAAAATCTGTCCTTCCCACATTAAAATTCAAAATGGGCCGATGGGGAAATAGCTGTTGAATATCTGCTTGCAATCGCTTCACAACCGAATAATCGTTGAAACGAACGACCACAAAGCGGAAGCCTTCTTTTTTCAGCAATTTTTTCAGCAGCGTAAATTCCTCCGCATAATTACCCAACATAGTCTTTATATATTTGAGACGCTTCTACTAACGGGTGTACCCGTTTGTAAGTACCATCATTATATTCGAGGATAGTCATTTTTTCGAGTAGGCTCTGCCATTCATTATCGAAGGGAGTAGGTTTTCCTTTTTCATTATTTTCTTTGAGCAATTTAAGTTGGTCTAACTCACTTTGAGAAATATAGCGAGAGTATTCGGCAGCTAGTTTTTTGATGGCTTTTGCTAGGGCACTTTTTGTGATTTGCGTTGCTTCACTATCAGAAAACAAGTAAGCGTATTCTATAATTCGAAGTAATTCTCTAGGAGACCCGCCACTGTGGCAAATAGCATTGATAACCGTTTCTTTCTCGTCAAAAAGGCTTTTATCCACTCTTTTTAGAACAAATTCGTAGAACTTCTCAATGGCCTTTTCTACTTTTTGTCCACTTCTTTCTACAATTTTCACAAACGGGAAAGGTACTATCGTACTGAACTGACGCAGCTTAGGTTCTAGGGCAAATAATTCAATCGGAAGCGTAAAGATAGTACTGACTTTAATTTGCCGAATCCGATTGCTTTCTTCGTCAATAATTTTCTTCCGTATCTCCGTCGTAGCGACTTTTTCCAACCCATCAATGATGAAGAGCACTTCCTTCGCTACGTTTCGCTTGCGAAGGACAAGGTTAACGGTCTCAATAAACTCATTAAACTTTTGAGAAAAGATGGTGAAATTTTGCTTGAAGATGCTTCGTATTTTTTCAGCGTTTTCTTTATTGCCCGCTAAATTACTTTTTAGTTTTGCCGAAAGGCCCAAAAAGGATAGCAAGCTAGGCGTTTTTGCTTCTACTTCAATTTCTAGCCCTCCTTCTCTAATGATGGATTTATTGACTTCTTTGATGCGTTCTTCGTACCATTTATACATGGATTCTAGAATACTACTGGGAACTATGATGTTATTCTTTCTCAATTTTAGGACTAATTTTTCCAACTGAAAAATCAGAATGTCCATGTATTCCATATCGTTCTTATCCAAACCATCGTCCACCTTATCCAAATCACAAGTCACGCAGAAAAACGCCTCCGCATGATTCAATTTTGAGGTAATTTTGGATAGTTCGGATGTTTTTCCTGACCCTCTCATGCCCGCTAGAAAAAGTAGTGTTTTGTTATAACTATTCTGCCGAAAATTATATTTCAAAGTTCTAGGATTCACATTCAACGAACGGTATATCATTTTGTCCTCAAAGTCCCCTCGAACGTCCGAAAAATCTGTAAAGAATTCGTGCTCAAAATTGATGGGAATGTCCAGTCGAACCGCATTATCTATCTCTTCGAACGTGTGAGCCTTCTTATAAGTATCAATCATCATCAAATTTTATGTTAACCTTTATCTATTCAGAACCGAGAGCAGAGAGTAGAGAAAAGAGACGTATAACATTAACAAGTAGGAAAAAAACTAAAAACTTTGTCGATTTGCTCTTAATTCAAGTCTCTATTCTTATCAATCTCTAGGTGAGGGATATTCTCCATTCCCTATTCTGGACAGTCAAATTATTCTGGTTAAATATCAAATACAAGTACAACTAATTGAATTAATTCCATTAGTTCATCTGCGTTGCAATATAAGCTAAATTATCTTTCCGACAAAAATACCAGAATATCCCATGTAAACCTGTACAGTTACTCGTATCACTCCTTCCCTTCTTGCTCAGCAATCAACCCCAACGTAAACGCCATCACCGCATCCCGCCCCGCCAACACATCATCAATCGTGTTCCGCACAGGATAATCGGGAATAATACTGTGGCCCGTATTCTCGAAATCGACGTTCATTTCGAAGAGCCAGAAGGGCATTTCTACCAAACATTTAGAATTGGGTAATTCCATCATCAGACTCGTTCCACTCGTGTTTTGGTTCGGATTGCCACCTGCTTCTTCACCGATGAACGTGGCCAAATTGCGGTCTTTGATGACGGCGATGGTTTCGCCCGTTGCCGAAAAGGAAGCGGCGTTGGTCAAGACGTACAATTCACCTTGATAGACCGTTTTGGCGGGTTTGGTAGGTTTCAGTCCCGCTGCGCCGAAGAGTCGAGTAAGCCCCGTTTCTTTGACGGCGTAGCTATTTCCTCTTTTTTTGAACCCCACTTTGTGCATCGTATTGTGCCAAAAGACGGGTTGGTCAACGTAGTACTGCTTATTGGGCAACTTCTTTTGTAAGGCGGTAATGTCTTTATAAAACGTAAATTCTTCGTCTATTAGGTGCGCCAATAAGGCAACCGTGGGTTTGGGGTCGCCGCCGCCGTTGCTCCGCAAATCCAAAATCAAATGTTCTACACCCGCCCGTTCAATTTTTTCGAAGGCTTCTTTAAAAAACGGTTTAAACTTTTGGTCTTTGTACTTTTTGGTAAAAGACATGCTAAAGGTGCGAATCGTTAGCGTAGCGATTTTCCCGTCGATGGCCAATTCTAGGGTTGGAATATTTTTGTCTTGCCAAAAACTCTTTTTGGGCGTTCCGTATCGATTTTTGTAAATCGCTCTCATTTCAGCAGCGTAGTGAGCAGCAACGGTCAATTGTTGGGCTTGCCCCTTGGGGTCGATGACCTCCAACTCAAACGTTTCGGGACTGCCAATCATTCGGGCGTACCAGCCAATAAAATTATTGGTCACACTCCTTCTAGGTAGTGTTTTATTGAAACCATCTCTAGTTTGGGTCGCCATCAACCGTTCGATAATAGACCGAGTAGATTCCCCGTTGATGGAAAGGATGGCCGTCCGAGGCAAGATACTTTCGTCGTTCGACAAATTTTTGGTGATATACAGTGTATCTCTGTCCCAATATGTCAAAAAAGGCAGTACCGACTCCTGCAAAGGCGCCGCTTGTTCGTACGCTCTCGGTGGACTCATCTGCGTATGACCATTGGCAATAACGGGCAATAACGGAGTCATTTGTCGATAAAAATCTAGGGCAGTGATGGGTTCTTGAATGGCTTCTTTAACAGATAAGAAGGCTTGGTCGAGCGTCGCTTCGTCGTTGTAGGCGTACAGCCCCGTGTGTACCAGCTTTAGGTTTTCTTGTAGAATAGCTAAGTCTTGATGGAGAGCGGCTACGGGAATTTTTTGGGTATAGACTTGGGGTTTTGTCTCTTGTGCTATTCCCCAATACGGGAAGCAATACGTCAATAATAAAAGGGCGTAGTATCTTTGGAAAAGTCGGTCCATTTTTACGATTTGGCTGGCGATTTCTTTGCTTAAAGCGAATCTAGGAAAATTCTACGAATTTTCAAAAAGTGTACTGGTAAGAAACGCTGTTTTCTTTTTCTCATTGAACGTCGCTCTCCTTTTACACTTTTTTCTAAAACATTAAACTATTTTGCTATATTTGCGTAGAACGCAATGATTCTTTTGTCATATCTGCCGTTTTTTCTGGTCTGTACTATCTATATTTCCAACAAATTCTCCCATCACATTCGTCTCCATGCCGTCGAAAAGGCAAACTAAGAACACTAGACCCCAAACCTAATGTCCATCTCCTTTTCCCATTCGGCGGTGGACATCACCTTTTGGAGTAGCCACATGCGATTGGATAATACGTCGGTAGCGTCGATTTCCATCCGTAGCGGCTGCCAATCTTTCGTTTTGGCCATCTTTCTTAGGATAGCTAAAAAATTTAACCGACCTTCTCTTTTTACTGCCTTCAATAAGCTGTTATTTTTAAAGTACTGTCGATAAGACTTGCATTCGCTTTTGAACAAGGAACCATTTGAATCCATTTCAAAATAGGTTCGCAATAACAAACTCTTTACTCGAAGAGCGTGGTCCTGATTTCCAATACCAACGGTGTTCAATTGATAAATTACTTCATCGTATTGACCCGCTCTGAAAGCAAGTAGTGCCTTTCCAATCTTAACGGCGTCCTCCGCTAATTCTGCTTGAGGAATTTTTTTATGGAAATCGTTTATAAACTGGCTGACCCAGCTACTCGCCGCAAAGAACGTTCCCAAATTTACAATGTTATTAAACTGTACATAATGTATCTGCCCATTGTGGGTAATTCGATTTTGTTCGATTAGGTGCTGGTACAATTGGAAAACGTACTTTCCGTAAATAATCTTTCCGCACTGTATTTGCTGGTTGGCAAAATTGATTAGATGAATAATGAAAATGCCCGCATCGACGTCGCTAAAACTAGCTAATTTTTCGAGTCCAACTCAATGTCTTTTTTTATAAAAGTGGAAGCCAATCATTATTTCACTGCAAACGATACTTCGCCAGTCCTTCCTCATACAACGTTCCCAGAAAAAGTTCCTTACCAAATTGCTGCACGCTCGTAATTTCCGAATATTTCCCACTCGGGTCTTGCAAATTATAGACAACTTTTCCATTACCATCGAGTCCCAAAACAAACCCGTAGTGAATCGGTGCGGGCTGTAGAAAAGCAGGTAGTTTCGCCACCACGTTTTTCATGAAAGGGCTATGAACAATATCGTCTAATGCCTGATTTCTCGGTGAGACGAGTGCCAGCCAAAAAAGACCATTGTCTCCTTGGGAAATGCCGTCGGGGAAACCGGGCAGGTTGTCGATAAAAATATCCGATTGTCCCACTTTGGGGCCTTTCAGCCAATAGCGATGCGTTCGGTACTTTCCCGTTTCGTTCACCAGTACGTATGATTGGTCGTGCGCTACAGCAATACCGTTGGAAAATCGCAGGTCATCCATCAAGCGAGTAGTTGCTTTGGTTGTTGGATTGTAGCTGTATAAGTAACCATTGCCTCTTCCTTCCAAGATATCCAGTGCATTGTCAAAGAAACCAAACTTATCCGAAGCATCAGAGAAGTACATCCTCCCGTCATCCGCTACTTCCACGTCATCGACAAAAATCATCTTTTTGCCTTCATAGCTATCCGTTAGGACGGTGATAGTTCCCGATTTGGGGTCAACAGATAACAATCCTGCGCCCGCATCCGCCACAATTAATTGTCCTACAGCATCGAAATCCAGCCCTAAAGGTCGGCCGCCCGTGTTTGCTACCACTCGGCGGTTAGTACCATCAAATTCTATAATATCTCCATTAAGCTGTCCACCGTACACTTTTCCCGTCGAGTCGATGGCCACGTCTTCACATTTATCACATTGTCCTTGGTGTATTATTTCTAGGGTGGAAAGTTTTTCATTTTTGGCGTAGGTCCCCACCAATTCTGGCGCTTTGGGTGCCTCCCACGCAACGGGGTCAATAGGGCTTGGCCAAAACACAAAGTAGGCAGCAATGAGGGCAATAAATCCAAGAAGAGTTAATCCAATTTTTTTTAGCATGATGGTTTGTTTTGTTACTATTTGCAAGGCATAACCCAATAATAATCATTTTCTCGTTTTTGATGGCAATAGGTAAGCGCATAAAAAATAATTAGTTGTTGACAGGGTTGAGTAATCAGACAAGGTTAGTGATATATTTTTTGACAGGATTTCAAGATGAATAGGATTTTAATCTTGCAATTATTTTTACCTTTGTACACTACAGAAAAGGTTTTCCTAATAAACACAACTTGATATTCATGCCTAGATTATTCCTACCATTACTAGCAATTATTTGTTTGCTTTCGTGCAAAACGACTCAGAAAATTCCTGTTACGCCGCCCGTTGACAAAGATAAAATGTTAACCGATAAAACCGTAGATGTGAACACCATCAAAGGACATATTTATTATTTGGCATCGGATGAAATGGCGGGACGAGATACGCCTTCGCCCGAGTTGAACATTGCTGCCCGCTATTTGTCCAGTTCCTTAATGCGCTACGGCGTAAAAAAAATACCAGGACAGGAGACTTATTTCCAGCCCGTGCCAATGAAGAAAATCACGCCAGCGCAATCGGGTACCTTAACCTTTGATTCCAAAACGGCGAATTTGGTAGAAGACTTTTTAGTTTTAAAAGGAGAAGATACCACCCTCAAAGCGGAGATGATATTTGCCAACCGAGGCATCGAAGCGGACTACGAGGGAAGAGACGTAGTAGGTAAATTAGTCGTCGTTTTGGCGGGCTTGAAAGGACAGGACAATCCGCAAGAATGGTTTATGGCTGCTCCAGATAAACTGGCACTGGCCAAAGCGAAAGGCGCCAAAGGACTCATTGAAATTTATAGTTCCGCACAATTGCCTTGGCGATTTTTAGCGGGCTATTTGAACCGACCACGGACTATTGTTGATGATAATGCGCAGAACGATTTCTTACACATTTGGCTCAGTTCGGGAAAAGCCGCAGCCATCACTCAGTTGAAGACGGGGCAAAGTTTACCCGCCAAATTGACGTTTCAAGGAATGGAATTCGAGGAAGTTGAAACACATAACGTTGTCGGCATGGTCGAAGGGACCGACCCCGAACTGAAAAACCAATACGTCATCTATTCGGCCCATTACGACCACGTTGGTATTGGTCGAGCCGATGAAACGGGCGATACTATTTACAACGGTGCCAGAGACAACGCTGTGGGCAGCGTAACCGTCTTATCGGCTGCAGAAAATCTGGCTAAATATCCCACTAAGCGGTCGGCACTGTTCATCTTTTTCACGGGGGAAGAAAAAGGCTTACTCGGTTCGGCCTACTACGCCGACAATCCATTGATTCCTTTGGACCAAGTCGCCTACTGTTTTAACAGTGATAATGCAGGCTACAACGATACAAGTCGAGCAACCATTATTGGTCTAACTCGAACGGGCGCCCAACCCTTGATTGAAAAAGCCTGTACCACCTACGGATTGTTGGCTGCCGAAGATAGCGCTCCCGAACAGGGGCTATTCGACCGTTCGGATAACGTCAATTTTGCCAAAAAAGGCGTTCCTGCTCCTACTTTTGCCTTGGGCTTCACCGCTTTTGACAACAAAATCAATCAATACTACCACCAACCGGGCGACGAACCAGAAACGCTGGATTACAACTATTTAACTAAATTTTTTAAATCCTACGTTTATGCTTGCCGCTTGATTGGCAATACGGATACTTCCGTTTTTTGGAACGAAGGCGATAAGTACTACGAAGCAGGAAAAGCACTTTATGAAAAATAATTCGTTGTTTATACTATTTATCTCGCTACTTTTCGCCGCTTGTCAAAACGAAAAGGTATTTGAAGAAAAGGAAGGCTACGTCGCTGTAGAAGCGGAAGATTTCCACAGTCAGACGCTAACGGACGTTCGAAAATGGTATCGAATGGATGAGCAGAACACGCCCCAAACGAGTCGGGACGACGATGCGAATCACGCTAATACGGCCAGTGGTGACGCCTATTTGGAAATCCTACCCGACACCCGCACCAATCACGACGAGCCGTTGGTAAGGGGCGAAAACTTTTCCAATGAACCCGGTCAGTTAGGCGTCCTTAATTATAAAGTCAAATTCAACACGACGGGAAAATACTACGTGTGGGTACGTGCTTTTTCCACGGGAACGGAAGATAATGGGATTCACGTAGGTTTAGACGGCGAGTGGGTCGAAAGTGGCCAGCGAATGCAATGGTGTGAAGGTAAAAATCAGTGGGCTTGGGCCAGCAAACAACGAACGAAGGAGGTCCACTGCGGCGTCGAAAAACAGATTTTTTTGAATATTGAAACGGCTGGCGTCCACACGATTTCATTTTCAATGCGGGAGGATGGGTTCGAGTTTGATAAGTGGGTGATGAGCAAAGCGTATAAGATGCCCGATTTTGATGCTACTTCGATGGTTTTTCCTGATAAAAATTGGTAGAAGGGTATGCCCGATTACTTTGACATCGACGCCAGCAAATTAGAAACGGCGTTAGCTTACCTGAAAGAAAAGTCCTTCGAAGACGGCATCGACGAGGTTTTAATCATTAAAAACGGCACCATCATCCACGCAGGGGATAGCACTCGAAAAGTCCATACGTCGTTTGGAATCAGTTTTTAAAGATGGTGGGAGAAGCGATATATTAATTATTCTGTTCATCACTAGTTCATAAGAACCGATGGCTATAGAAAAAAGACACCAAGCAAAATATGAAGAACTTCGACAGTTCTTCTTACAAAACGGACACTGCTACGTACCGTCGGGAAAGGAGTACGCAGATTTGTATCAATGGATAGGTTGGGTGAAGCAATCAAGGTTGAGTTTGAGTGAAGCGCTAGTGGATGAATTGGAGCGTATGGGCTTTGATTGGATGATGTACGATACGAACGAACTACGTTGGCAAAGCCGTTACTATCAGCTTAAAATATTCAAAGAAGAAAATGGCCACTGCCGAGTACCTTGTAAGTATAAAAAAAATCCACAATTAGGTAGTTGGGTTGCTGCGCAGAGACAAAAGGAATCTAAGCTAAAAGAATATCAAAAAAAGCGATTAGACGAGATAGGTTTTGCTTGGAAAGCGGACATAGCGAGGATGAAAGAAGAAGATTGGTTGAGTAAATTAGAACACTTAAAGGAGTTCAAGCAGATTCGTGGGCATTGTCGAGTGCCTTCTAATTGGAAAAAACATCCCTCTCTCGGTAAATGGGTCAGCCGCCAAAGGGCTAATGAAAACAAGCTATCTGTGGAAAAGAAAGCACAACTGGATGAAGTAGGATTTATGTGGCAAAAGGATTTAGAAGACTACAAAGCCAGTCTTTGGTGGACTTACGTTGATGAAATCGTTGCCTACAAAGAAAAATACGGACATTGCAGAGTGAATACCCGAACAGCCTCAGTTCGATTGAACGTTTGGGTGACTAAGCAAAGACGTAATAAAAAACAACTGTCTCTAGATAAGATAGACCGTTTAAACGAAATTGGCTTTGTGTGGCGAGAAGATTTAGAACAGGCCGCAGAAGATAAATGGTATCGGATGTACGAGGAATTGAAACAGTTTAAACAAGAACGCGGTCATTGTAGGGTTTCGGAGAGAAGCAAGACACACCCCCAATTAGGGAACTGGGTAAGTCGGCTTAGAGCTTATCCAGAGAGAATAGAGGAAGATAAATTGAAATTACTTAATGAAATAGGGTTTGCTTGGAAAGAAGATATAGCGAGAGGTAGGGAAGAAACTTGGATGAATAATTACGTGCGCCTAAAGGATTTCCACAAAAAGCATGGACATTGCCGAGTGCCAATAGACCATAATGATTCCTTTTCTTTATGGGTACGCAGTCAGTATGTTCAGCAGAAAAATTTATCGCCAAAACGCAAAGCGCTCTTAGAGGAAATTAATTTTCATTTTCAAGGAATTGAAAAAGAGAAACAAAGAAAATCCTTCAATAAATGGTTTAAACTTCTCAAAGCGTACAAAGAAAAAACAGGACTACTGCATGTATCAGTTAAGGATAAAGCCAACGTTAAATTGCGCAGTTGGATGGCTAACACTAGAAAATATAAACATATGCTGTCCGATAACCAAATAAGCCGATTGGAAAATCTGGGCTTCAAATGGTCGGAAGATTTCCAAAAAGAAAGACAAGAACATTGGATGACCTATTATCGTAGATTGGTTGCCCACAAACGAAAATATGGGCATTTGGACGTAACTGCTGAAACGGGTGGTGCGGATTTAACGAAGTGGATGTATCTTCAACGAGACCTTCAATTGTCGATAGAAGAATGGAAAAGAAACTTATTAAATGACCTAGATTTTGAATGGTCGAAATATAAAGTAAAGCAAAAAAGAGAAGCAAAAAGCCTACAAGCATGGATGGATAAATACGCTAAGTTGGCTTCTTTTTATCAAGAACATAGACATACTAAAATCTCTTATAATCACGAAGACAAATCGTTGTACAGGTGGATAAATAGATTACGAAATCTGAAAGATAAATTATCTCCCGATAAAGTAAAATTATTAGAGCAACTAGACTTCCAATGGAAAGAAAAACAATTTCCCAACACCAGTAGCAAAGCAGAAACGGACGAGTTGAAATGGACCGAAAAGTATTATCAACTTCAAGATTACTATAAAGCGTATGGAGACTGTCGAATCAAAGCCTCCTATCCCGACAAAAAGCTATTCAATTGGGTAACCGTACAGAGGCAATTTTATTCTAAAGGGAAGCTACTAAAACATCGCAAAGAGAAATTAGACGCACTCAACTTTACATGGAATGCTAATGAAGAAAGGCTAAATAGATGGGGAGAAACGTGGATGGAAACCTATGAGCGACTGGTCGCTTTTAAAAAGAAGTATGGACACCTAAAAGTACCTAATACGCCTCAGTACGAGTCTTTGAAAAAATGGCTAGACGTACAGAAGCAAAATTTCGGTAAAAGAAAAGCAACTTCTACTCGTATGCAATTGCTAGTAGAACTGGGCTTTAGTTTGCCTTCCCTAGAAGAACGGTGGATGTTGAAATACAAGGAACTACAGCTATTCGTTAGTAATAACGGACATGCCAAAGTAAAGCGAAGCCAAAATAAAGCATTATGTGATTGGATTTATCGACAAATAGAACTGTACAAGAACAACAAATTGCTTCCAAAAAGACAACTACTTTTATCGGAACTTAACTTGTTTGACTAATTTACATACGAGAAAAGATAATTAACCCTAAGCCCGACAAATTGATAGGTTTATTTACTACTACCGATAATTGGCTTTTTGTTGGATTTTATGGTAGGATTATTGAGGTTTCCGATACGGTGGGGGTTGGAGAACCTTTTTATACCAAATTGAAATAGTACGCTAACGAAGCCAATGACGAAGGGCAAACAGAAGCTGCCGCCCTCCATCATCGTAGCAAGTATTTTTGATGGTTTAGCTCTTTACAAAATGATTAGCTTTTTGGTCGTCGTTTGTCCCGCTTGCGAAACGGATAAATGATAAATACCCGCTTCGTAATCGTGAACATCCAGTGTTAGAGAAGGATATAGTCCCCTATCAATAGAGCGTTCCAATACCAATCTTCCGTAAACATCCATAATTGTCAGCGTAACCGATTTGTTCTCAAAGGGTTCCATAATGACCGTCACCTGGTCAGTAGCGGGATTAGGGGCTAATCGAAGCTGTTCAAAATAGGGCGTACGCTCGGTGCTGTTTGTTCTAGGCTGGCTCACTTTAAGTCCCAAATCCGTAAACTCGACGGTCCGTTCCTCTTCGCAAACAAAATTCCACGAGGTATCGTAAAACTTCACTTTAACGTAGTATTTTCCTCTTGCTAACCCTTCGACGGTTTGACGACCGTCACAATCGCCAACACATTGGTAAAGCGACCTAAAGTCTTCGTTGTAAACGTCCAACAGAATATTGGGAGCCGTTAAGTTATCAATCACCAAGTTATTGCCCATTTTTTCTAGCGTCATCTTTTCACAATCGGCAGCCACCGTATTTCCTTTAATTTCAACGGTTTCAAAATCGTCACAGACCAGAATCGTCCAATCGGGATTATACGATTGGTAGCTCACTTGATAAATACCAGGGACTAAATCAATCATTTTATCGCCTTCGCAGTCGTCCCAATACAAACATTCAAAAACGATGTTTTCCCAATTTTGGTCATATACGACCACTCGGTTCTGCCCGTCGTTGATGTTTTTGATAATTAGGCGAGTGGCGTCCACCGCTACACGAATATCACAAGCACTAGGGTCGATTGGTCGGCCAACGCAGAGACAATCTTCCTCCAACCACTCGTCTTCCGTGAGTGGATTGCCGTCATCGCAGGGTTCGCCGATAAACGCCATGTACTCTGGGCAAAACTCACCCGTCGGGTTGCAGGGTTCCCCCGTAATGGAATCGTCCACACCGTTGCAGTTCTCGTCAATCCCATTGCAGGGAATTTCGGCCGCATCGGGAAAAATATTGGGATTATTGTCGTCGCAATCGCCCTCGGCTTCCGTAAATCCGTCTCCATCCCTGTCCATTGGTGGTGGACATTCGCCTTCGGTATATTCCATAATTCCCGCACATTCGGCTTGGCAAGCGTTGGGGTACGTATTGCCGTCACTTCCGCAAACGGGTGCAAATTCGGTCGTACAGATGCAGGGTGCTTGGGGTGTCCACAAAGTTGTTCCCATAATTGAAATGCTATTGTCGCAACCTTCGGGAGGCGTCAAAAAGCCCGCGGAACAAATCAACTCCCCTTGGCAATCGTAAATCAAATAGTCCAATTCGGTGGCTAATAGTATGCCCGGTTCTACCTCGCAGATATTTTCGTTGAGAATAATGAAGATGGGGAAACCGTCCAATTCACCTTGTCGAATTTCGGTATAGCAAGGGTCGGGATTGGCGACAATTTCGGCCAAAAAGGGTAAGTCAACTAAGGGGTCATTAAAGACGCAGATGGTCGTCTCGGTACAAGTAGCTTGAATATCCACTACGCTATTACAGCCACTTAGATTATTGTTGATACTAATCGTTCCACTGACACCTCCATTTTGGAGCAGGTCGTTAATACTGCAACAGGCCGCCAAGACTGGATTAAATGTCACGTCCAAATTGCCCGTTACGGTGGTCAAATTGACCAATCCGTTTAGATTATCTAAGACCGAATTTCCGTGGATGACCAAATCGCCATTAATGGCCGTCAAGCTCAATAAGCTATCTACATTGGTGATAGTTTCGTTATCTGCGATGCGGACATCGCCGCCAATTACTTGCAAGGTCCCCAAACCACGCATATCCTCGATTTGTGTATTCCCTTCGACGTGTAAACAGCCGAGCAGTTGAATCAAGTTTTGTAATTCCGATAAATTAGGTAAGCCCGTACTGATGAGGAATAAGTCGCCACCGATGAAGGTCAATCCGCCCAATCCGCCTAAACTTACTAGGGAAGGACTACCGATAATCGTCAAACCGCCACCGGGCAACATCGTCCACAAAAGTGGGCCAATTTCGATTAACGAAGTATTACCTCGCAGGATAAAGCTGCCGCCCACACTTCGTAATTGCAGCAACCGAATGGACTCCAACACCACACAATTTTTGACTTGAATATCGCCGCCCACTTCCATCAAGCTGCTAAATCCATCCAAGCTGCGCAGCATCGGATTATTGCAAATCGTCAAATCGCCACCAATAGTCATCACGTTGTTCAAGCCCGCTAAGCTAATTAATATATCGTTAGATGGTACGGTTAGGCTATCGCCAATCGCTACGTCGCCCGTAACGGTTTTGATACAGTTGAGGTTGGAAAGGTCGCTGATGTCGTCACCGTTGATGATAAGGTCGCCTTGGATGGTGGTGTTTTCGCAGTCGCAGGGGAAGGTGTTGAGTTGGGATTGGGAGGTGAAGGTTTGGGTAGGGAGTTGATTTTGGCAAGCTTCGCCTCCGCACCAAGTAGGGTCATTATCATCCACTCCTAACGTACTTCCCAATTGAAGATTGAGGCCGTTAACAGAAAAATCATTAATAGTTTGTCCATTCCCTTCATTAAAATAGTATAAGGCAACAGTATTGGTATCGTTTGTAAATTCTCCAGTTGGTGGAGTGAAGTTTTCTAAATATCTCGCGTTACTAGAAATGCGTAGCCCGTCCATGATGCCACCAAACTGGTCGAGAAGATTTCTTGTATAGCCAATTTCTAATATTCCATTGGGAATAGTGCTACTACTGGTATGGCTGCCGACATTTTGTCCATTTAAAAAGATAGTTCCACCAGTCTGAGCATTTCCGACGTAAGCTACGTGTACCCATTCTTTTAGTGGAAAATCTGTGTTGGATGTTAAAAGTCTCTGACTATCCCAAAATTCTAATCTTCCAGAATTCCAATCAATTCCTAACCAAGGCGTGAATGCTTGTCGGTCAAAGCTGAATAAGGCAGAATAGCGGTCATTCGGATTAGGCGTTTCAATTCTAATATAAAACTCAACTGTATAATCTCCTGTTAAGGAAGGAAAATTAGATAGTTCTAGCCAGTCGTTGCTACTATCAAACTTCAAATAACGTCCATCACCATCTAAATCAGAAATTATTTGTCCTCGGCATATACAATTTTCATCTATAATATCCATTATTGTGCACAGGTCTCCATCGTCGCACCCTGCACCAATATTTTCGCAATCAGAGCAGTTTAGTTGAATATTTTTACTATCATCTCCATCATCACAATCCATTTTGTTATCTACATACCCAATCGGCGCTACACAAGTCATTACTGAATCTATTTTACTACCAAAAGTATCGCCATCGGCGTCTCGATAGAAAGTTTGGCAGCCTTCGGAGCAAGTTACGCCCGTTTCGGGGGAATCGTCACAATCTTCGTTGGCACAGATACCATCGCCATCGGCATCTACAGAACAAGATACAGGTATTCCTAAAGCACATCTAGCTCCTTCATGTCCACCTCCCAATCCTAAGTTTTGATTAACTAAAATAGCTTCTCCTGTGTTGATATTAACTTCATACAAATCTCCTCTATCGCTATCGAAAGCATTCAAATTATAAGAATTAGATAACCAAGTTGCGCCAAATCGTCCTCGATTTAGATTAGTCGTAGGAACAATAGTCACCTCTCCCGTAGTTCCGTTGAAAGCATATAAATTATTTCCTCCATTGGGA
>JBCCQK010000008.1:0-45377 GCA_039024375.1 Bacteroidota bacterium | reverse complement strand
TTTTTGTTGTTTTTTTTGAAACTTTTTTTTTTTTTTTTTTCAAAATATTTTATTTTTGTTTGTCTAAATCTC
The DNA here is from genome assembly GCA_039024375.1 of Bacteroidota bacterium. Lineage (GTDB taxonomy): Bacteria > Bacteroidota > Bacteroidia > Chitinophagales > Saprospiraceae > JAFMDF01. The sequence continues at coordinate 45,305 of JBCCQK010000008.1, read as the reverse complement.
TTTAATTTTCCCCCCCCACTGTTTTCCCCCCTTTTGTTTTGTTGCACCGACTAAACCGTTTCAAAATCTAATCAAAGAATAACGATAATGTTTATATGTTTCTAAATTTATTCTCTACTTTCGAACACTTACTCACTCAAATTCCCCATTCCTTTTTCAAAACCCACCAAATCCTAAGCACTTTTAGTAATTTTCCCATTTTTTACGTAAGTTAGTACACCCGCCACTAGTGAAATTTAAAATTTAGAATGCAAAACTCGCCAGACTGCTGTGCGGGCTGGTTTAAAATTTAAAAGTACTGAAAACCAGTAGCTTGCATTTCAAACTTGTACAGGTTAATTTTTAAGTTTCACTTATCACTGAAAAGGGATTACGTTGTCTAATTGACTAGTGGTTCGAGCCATGAACAGGATAGTCTGTCGATACAGCAAAAGTTTGGAAATCGGTACTTTGCTGAACTAGTTACTAGTCAACTAATCACCAATCACTACCTACAATTTAGCTATACTATGCCTCAACCGACCAGAACCGTCGTCAAAAGGGAACGTTACGAACCTGCTCCAACACCTTTGGGAAAGAACCTTCTGCTAGCCATTGCCATTGACGAATACACGCATCAACCTCGCCTGTTCAATGCTGTCAAAGATGCGGAAGACTTGGTACAAGTATTAACGGAGAAATATGATTTTCGAACCGAAAATGTCCTTAAATTATACAATCAAGAGGCGAATAAACCCCAAATTTTTGCGGCTCTAGAACGACTTGGGGAAGAAGTAACGGATAAAGACAGCCTGCTCATCTACTACGCAGGACACGGTTACTACCACGAACGAACCAAAACGGGACACCTCATTCCCCAAAACGCTGACGCCAATGTTTGGGAGTACCTTTCTAATGCCGATTTGAAAGATAATCTGCGTTCCATCAATTCCTTGCACACCTTCTTAATCGTCGATAGTTGTTTTAGTGGGTCGCTCTTTTCCCAAAGCCGAAAAGGACTGACTAACTTCGATAATACGATTACGACCTTTGCCGAAAGAGTAGGGCAGTTAGCTTCCCGTTGGTGTTTGGCCGCAGGAATGATAGAAGAAGTAGGCGATGGCATACACGGAGAAAATAGCCCTTTTGCCAAGGCCGTTTTGAGCTTTTTGAAGACGAACACCAATGGAAAAGTCCCCGCTTCGGCGTTGGTGCAACACGTCAAACGAGTTACCCCCAATAATGCCAAGCAGACGCCCATCGGTGGCATTCTGTTTAACATGAATGACATGGGCGGCGAGTTTATTTTTCGGTTGAAAAAAGATGCGGCTACCGCTTGGAAATACGCCCAAGAAGTGAATACCGTAGTGGCTTATCAAAATTTCATGACCGCTTATCCCGATAATAAAAACGCAGAAACGGCCTTTTGGAAAATTAGTCAACTGCGTGGAACCATTGCGGGTTATCTAACCTACCGAGAACGCTTTCCCAATGGCGTTTACCGACAAGCGGCCAACGACGCTATTCACGAAATAGAAGACGCCAAAGCGTGGGAAAAAGCGGTGCAGCGAAATCGACTTTCTACCTATTTGAGTTATTTAGACGACTTTCCAAAAGGGCAATACGTTACTTTGGCCAAAGAGAAAATAGCTGCGCTGCAAGCGATGACTCGACCGATGGCCGCCACGAATACGGCAGTGTCGTCGAAGGAAACAGATAAAGAAACGACGAAGCCTATTATTACTAAGACGGTAACAGTGAATCTACCCACGAAGGCCAAAAAATCAACTTCTTACCTCGTCTATGGTATCGGTATCTGTGTACTTTTGTTGGGGATTGCTAGTGTCCTCACGATAATTTCTAACCCCAAAAAAGAACCAGAGCCGAAAGTTAAAACGGACCCAAAGGATATGACGGTCACCAAATTTCAGTACGAACAATTGATGAAAGAAGCGAAATATTTAATTGGACAAAATGACTACAAAACGGCCAAAGGTAAATTGGCGGATGCTATATGGTTAGCGGACCAATTGAACTACTCTTTGCAAGATGTGAAAGACTTATTAGTCATTTGCGATACTAAGTTACCCTCTAAAACGGAGTCTATTTACGAATCTTTAGTCAATCGGCGAGCTAAGTTAGCTATTGAGCAAAGAACGGACGACGCTCAAAAACAACTTGTCTTTTGTCAAAACGTTTGGTACGTGGACGAAAATAGTTTTGAGTATCAATTAGTTAGCCACCTTCAAGACGTCAGTGCGCCTTTGTATATTTCTCCCTTACACCTCAACGAATTAGACTTTTCCAAAGACGATGCTACGCCCAATAAAACTAGATTCTCAACGGCACAACTTAATCATTTAACGACTATTTTAGCCTGTTTTGAACGCCTGAAAATAGAATTGCAAGTGCATACCGATGACATTGGTAGTGACTTGGACAACCTGCAACTTTCCCAAAAAAGAGGGGAAACTATCAAAGGAATTTTAGAAAAAAAGGGTATTGCTAGCAATCGCATATCGGTCAAAGCCTTTGGCGAATCGGCTCCATTATCAAACAGCACAACAGGGGGTGCACGGAAGCAAAATCGACGAGTGTTGGTGCATTTAGTAGATTATTAGAACGGTGGACAGTTCACGGGCTAGAAGGTCTTCAATGGCCGCCATTGTTCGATAAAGAACCGAGTTGCTTCTTAAAAAAATATCGAATATATTTTTTCGTAGCTGTTTTGATTCGTATGTTTACTTTTGAACTTTTGTCTTTTTAAATTTAGCTGTAGTTATTCATTGGAAATGTTTTTGAAGCGTACAAATCTATCTAGGCGTAAAAGTCAAAGTTGCGCTCGAAAAAATACTTTGTATGCTTCGTGAACTCCATTACTTTGTGGTAAAAAACGAGACAATGAGTAATTACCTTTAGCCAATCCAGCTATGACCAGAACGCTCTCCTTCTTCCTATTTTTCTCTCTATTCTTTATCGTATTAAAAGCGCAAGAAGCGCCCAAAGAACTCCGAAAAGCGCCCGACCGTTTTCGAGGGGATGGCCCTTATTCACAACTAATCATTAGAGGAGTAACGCTCATCAATGGAAACGTGGCGCCGCCCATTGGACCCGTTGATATTGTGGTAGAAGATGACCGAATCACCCAAGTCAAGGTGGTCGGCTATCCGGGCGTAGAGATTAATCCCGAACGGCGTCCCCAATTGAAAGAAGGCGGAAAGGAATTGGATTGTACGGGCATGTATTTGCTGCCGGGCTTTGTCGATATGCACGGACACATCGGTGGAAAATCGCAGGGGGCGGACGCCGAATACGTTTTCAAATTGTGGATGGCACACGGCATCACTACTATTCGGGACCCTTCGGCGGGCAACGGGTTGGACTGGGTACTCGACCAGAAAGAGCGTAGCGAAAAAAATGAAATAACTGCTCCGAGGATTAAGGCCTATACTGCTTTCGGAATGGGAAGCAAGCAACCCATTAGTACGCCCGAAATGGCTAGGGAGTGGGTAAGAGAAAATGCGAAAAATGGCGCAGACGGCATCAAATTCTTCGGTGCGCCCCCCAAAATTATGCAAGCGGCGCTGGAAGAAAACAAAAAATTGGGCTTGCGGTCGGCTTGCCACCACGCCCAAATGGACGTTGGCCGTTGGAACGTTTTGAACTCCGCTAGAGCAGGGCTGACCTCTATGGAACACTGGTACGGGTTGCCCGAGGCGCTTTTCTCCGACCGAACGGTGCAGGATTATCCGCTGGATTATAATTACCAAAACGAACAGCATCGCTTCGGCGAAGCGGGACGACTCTGGAAACAAGCGGCCGAACCCTATTCTGACCACTGGAATAAAGTCATGCAAGAATTATTGGACTTAGATTTCACGATTGACCCAACGTTCAACATCTACGAAGCGAGTAGGGACTTGCACAAAACCCGTCGTTTGGAGTGGCACGAAACGTACACGATGCCATCGCTGTGGCGATTCTATACTCCGAGCAAAGTGTCCCACGGTTCCTACTGGCACTATTGGGGGACGGAAGAAGAGGTCGCTTGGAAAAGAAATTATCAATTGTGGATGACCTTTATTCGGGAATACAAAAATCGAGGAGGACGGGTCACGGCGGGCTCCGATTCGGGTTTTATTTATCAGTTATACGGTTTTGCCTACATCCGAGAACTCGAATTGCTCCGAGAAGCGGGTTTTCACCCTTTAGAAGTGATTCGGTCGGCGACCTTGAACGGGGCGGAAGCATTGGGAATGGAAGACGAAATTGGTACGGTCGAAGTAGGGAAGTTTGCTGATTTTGCCATTATTGAGGAGAATCCGCTGCAAAATTTGAAAGTACTTTACGGGACGGGCGCCATTAAACTGACCGAAGATAATGAAGTCGTTCGAGTGGGCGGCGTGAAATATACCGTCAAAGACGGTATCGTCTATGATGCCAAACAGCTATTAGAAGATGTTAAAATTATGGTTGCCAAACAAAAAGAAAAAGAGAAATTCGAGATTGAACAGCCAGGAATGGAGCGGCGTAGTTATTAGTGATTGGTTATTCGTTATTTGTTAGTCGATGAGACGTTGACGGTCAGCGTCTAATCGAATAAGTAGCCATTAATCCAAGTTGTGAACTATAGTTTATGCTACCTAAGCGGGCGATACTTTGCCAGTATCTCTTGCTTTTCAAAAGGATAAAAGAAAGAGATGCTGACAAAGCATCGCTTTCTAACCCTTATCCGCAACTTAGTTCCTTAGCAATCATTTTCTGCGCATTTGTGGCAAGAAATTCTTTTAAGAGGCTGAGGAACAAGAGGTCAGAAGTCAGACCATTTTATTGTCAGAAGTCAGATTTTTGACGTTGACAAGTCTCAAATCTGACTTCTGACAATCCATGAAATGGATGGTCTGACTTCTGACTTCTATGGTACTGGCTACGCCAGGTTAGGGATGAGAAAATAAATAAACTACGCAAGATTTCGTAGAAAATTCAAATTTTTAGAAAGATGTGTAGGTTATTTTTTGCGAACTCCCTTAAATTAATTAATAACTAGTAGTCTCACCAAAACTTAACATACCGCTAAAGTAAAATATATTGAATTTTTACTAAATTGTATCTACATTTGCACCCGTTACTATCACAAAAGACTTCCTAAAAAATTGACACACTCTACTTTTCTAGTGGTTTAGATTACAAATAGTTAGCAATTTCAAAGTAGCGTAAAGGTTTGTTAATAGTACTTTACTCAACTAGTTATAAGTTAACTAATCCTACCACTAGTCAATTTCCATCATCACCTTCCAGAACCGTTTAAGTAAAAAGTATAGTAGGGCAAGGTCTCCCTTTCGATATCTGTATATATTATTCATTTCGCTAAAATTTATTGGAAAAGCATCGACTTACGGATAGTTGGTATCTAATTACCTCATCTTTATTACATGATTCAAAAATGTTTTATGTAATAAACTAATAGTCAATTCAATAGTACTAAGACCGAAATCTGCAGATTTATTAAGAAAAAATCTAAGGATTTAGGACTGAATTTTGCTGTCTAATGAATTGATTTCCAAAATTATACCCGACGTCTCGTACGACGAATGCTCATTATACTCCTTTGAACTGTTAATTATGAAACTACGTTTACTAGCCATTTCGCTGGCTTGTGTGTTTACTGTTGCTTGTACAAAAGATAAAGTTTACTTAGACACCCCTTTAGACCAATTATTGGCTGCCGCTATGACTCGGGCGTCCGAAACGGGTAACATCGACCACTTCATCTTGCCCGATAGCGATGATTTTGCCGCCATTCCGCAAGACCCTCGCAATTCATTGAGTGCCGAAAAAGTCAAGTTGGGCAAAATGCTCTTTTACGAGACGGGCATTGGGCTGTCGCCAACTAAAGAGGCGGGCAAAAAGACGTATTCTTGTTCGTCTTGTCACGTTCCTTCGGCGGGATTTCGGCCGGGTAGTCCCCAAGGTATTGCTGACGGTGGGATTGGTTTTGGTCAAAATGGGGAAAATCGTTCGAAATTGGCGGCTTATCGAGAATTTGAACTAGACGTGCAGAGTGTTCGTCCGTTGAGTGTACTGAACGTGGCCTTTGTAGAAAATACCACTTGGAATGGTCGCTTCGGTGCGACTGGGGTCAACGTAGGAACAGAAGACCGATGGGAGTTGAATCACGAATTAGAAGTTAATAAATTAGGATTCGCCGCTTTGGAAGCGCAAAATATTGAAGGCCTAGAAGTTCATCGTATGGAAATTACGAAAGAGGTATTAGACGATTACGGCTATCGAGTCTATTTCGACGATGCGTTTGCCGATGACGCACCCGAGGAAAGATACAGCAAGGAAAATGCGGCGATGGCGATTTCTGCTTATCTGCGAACTTTACTATCCAATCAAGCCCCTTTTCAAGATTATTTAAAAGGCAAGAAAACGGCCATGACCGAGCAAGAGAAAAGAGGTGCTTTAGTCTTCTTTACGGATGCTAAATGTGCTCACTGTCACAGGGACAAAAACCTAGGTGCGAACGAGTTTTACGCTTTGGGCGTCCATGATTTATACAAGACGGGCGTGGCTTTCAACACCTCGGCGGACGACATCCGTAATCTAGGTAGAGGTGAATATACGGGCAATCCCGAAGATAATCACAAGTTCAAAATCCCTCAATTATACAACTTGGGCGATGCGCCGTTTTTCTTTCACGGCAGTAGCAAAGTGACTTTAGAAGAAGTTGTCACTTATTTTAATGATGGTATTCCCGAAAATCCAGCCGTTCCAGAAGAACAAATTGCCCGTCAGTTCCGACCGCTCAATTTGACGCAGCAACAAATGGACGATTTGACGGCTTTTTTAAGAACGGGATTGAGAGACCCCAACTTGAATCGCTACGTACCCGAAGAGGTCTTATCGGGTTTCTGTTTTCCAAATAATGACTTGTTTTCGCAGATTGAGTTAGGGTGTGACTAGATGCTGGTCACTGGTCACTGGATTCTGGATTCTGGATTCTGGTCACTAGCTGCTAGAAACCAGAAGCCAGTATCTAGTATCCAGAAACTAGTAAGTATCTAGACCTCCCAATGATTCTTCAAAAAACGCAGCCAATTCCCCGATAATACCTTTTCGATATCCACTTCCGAGAACCCTCTCTCCTGTAATAAATCGGGTAGTTTTTGCATATCGGCAATCGTTTTCAGGTCGTAAGGTGCTTGCTCGCTACCGAAACCACCGTCCAAATCCGTTCCAATGCCAATGTGGTCGGCATTGCCTGCCAGTTGGCAAATATGGTCGTAGTGGTCAATGACTTTTTCTAGTGTCACTTGTTTACTCTGTGGCGTTGATTCGCCTCGCACCCAGTTGGGGACCAACATCCAAGAATCTAGTACTCCGCCAATGACCGCTCCTCTTTCGATTAGCACTTTTAGTTGTTCGTCCGAAAACTGGCGATTGTGTGAAACGAGGGTTCGACAGTTGGAATGGCTCGCCCAAACGGCGCCTTTGAAATGCCGCATGGCTTCCCAAAAACTTTCGTCGCACAGGTGAGTGGCGTCTAAAATGATGTTGAACCGTTCCATTTCTTGTAGTAATTCCTTGCCTTTCTGACCAATTCCTCCCGTCGAATCGGTGCCAAAGGCGTAAGTACCTGGGCCGTAATGCGCTGGTCCGATAGCCCGCAGTCCTTTCTCGTAACTTTTTTCCACGTACGATAAATCGACGATAGAATCCGCCCCTTCGAGACTTAGAACATAGCCGATAGGTTCGTGTTCCGTCGAATCAATAGATTGCCATTTTTCTAAATGTGCTTCTAACTCTGCCCAATTAGTAATTGCTCGTAGTTCGCCCGCTGTTTCCATTGCTTTGTACCAGGCTAGTTGCCCCTGGGTTTGGGCCCACGCCTGTTCTGGGGAATGCCAACCGGGTAAGGGATTACTAATTTTCACATACCGAGCGATAAGCGTTGCCACGCAAATCCCGATGTTACCCCGACGCATTTCGGCGAAATTGACCATGCTGTTCCCACGGTCGGGTTTGTCGGTCAAATGCGCTTCCCGTTGGTTGATGGCGCCGATGGGTTGGCGCAGGTCTCGATTCCATTCTAAAGCGTTCATGCTGAGGTCTAGGTGGGCATCAAAAAGGAGTGGTGAAGAACTCATGTAACATTTTTTTGTAAATGAACGACACAAAAATAAGATATGTCAGTTATATAAGAATAATTATACTGTTCACGTAATTATTCAGAATAGAAATCAGAGACTACCCAGTAATCGGGGCTGATAGAAAAGAGACCTGTAAAATGGGCTAGAATGACAAAGGTTTGTAATTATCTACGGTCGTCAACGTCCTAAGTCTCTATTCTCTAATCTCTATTCCCTGTTCTGAAAAAAATTATTTTTCACAACAAAAATTCGAGATGAAAAAATTACTATTCAGCACATTGACATTAGTATTAGTTACTTTTTTTACGGCCACGACCAAGGCACAAATTAAAACACCCGCACCGAGTCCAATGGCTTCTTTCACCCAAGCGATTGGTTTATCCGATATTAAAGTAGAATATTCTCGTCCTGGGGTCAAAGGTCGAGCTATTTTTGGCGACTTAGTGCCTTACGGAAAAGTTTGGCGAACGGGTGCGAACCAAGTTTCTAAAATTACCTTCGGAGCGGATGTCAACATCGGCGGTAAAGATTTGAAAAAAGGCGCTTACGCTATTTTGTCCATTCCCAATAAGGAAAGTTGGGCGGTTCACTTCTACCCCTACGAATCGGGGAATTGGAATAGCTACGTCGAAAAAGACCCCGCAGCCATTGTTACTGCTAAAACTAACATGATTCCCGTATCTACCGAAAATTTCACTATTGCTGTTGATGGAATTACTGACGATAGCGGTAATTTAGAATTTATTTGGGATAAAACCTACGTGTCTTTACCCATGAAATTCGAAGTAGAAAGCAAAGTACTAGCGCAAATCGAGCAGACTTTAGCTGGCCCGACTGCCGACGAATACTACGCGGCGGGTAACTATTTATTATCTATCGGCAAAGACTTGGACAAGGCCTTGATGTACGTCCAAAAAGCGACCAAAACGGATAACCCAAGATTCTGGCAAGTAAGAAGAGAAGCGCTTATTCTATCCAAATTGGGTCGAACAAAAGAAGCGATTACGGCGGCCAAGTTGTCAAAAGATTTGGCAATGAAAGCGGGGAATGATGATTACGTTCGAATGAACGAGAAGTCGATTGCGGAGTGGTCGAAGTAGGAAATTGCGCTTTCTCAGTGGCTATTTACTAGCTGATTTTTTACCACAAAGGTATGGCGTTCATAGAGTACACATAGTTTTTTCGAGCGCAGTATTGACTGTTTGCACTTCAAAATTGTGTGTTTTACTCCAGAAGGTTATTGTTACCAATCTATTAAATAACTCAGGTTGCGGACTATACTGCATCTTTCCCGAGCAGGTGATACTTTGCAAGTATCTCTTGATTTTCAAGAGGATAAAAGAAAGAGATGCTAACAAAGCATCGCTTTCTGGCCGTATTCTGCAACTTGAATTAGATATGAAACGGGACGCAAAGAAGTAAAATCTTTTTTCGGTAAATCGAGATAAAGGTTTTCCTCTTTGCGTCCCTTTTTTATTAGTAGTTTCAAAAAAATTGTGGAAAACATATTCAACTTCTATACTTTTTGTTTGCTATCTTTGTCGACATGGAATCTAAACTAGAAAATGAAGAGGACTACGCCATTGCCGAACCAGCGTTAGGTCAATTCAAAGAGCAGTTAGCACTAAAGTATGGCAGTGAACAAACGACGAGTCAATCCTCCAAGACATTGACAACACTTTCTCTCTTTTCTGGGTGTGGCGGAATGGATTTGGGGTTCGAAGGTGATTTTCTAGTTCCTAAAGTATGCGTGACGGAGCGTAATCGAAAGGGCTGGATAGCTAACTCAGAAGGCGACCGATACGTTAGACTCAAACCTACAAAGTTTAAAACGGCTTTTGCCAACGATATTTTGCCTGATGCTAGAAATGCTTGGGTACATAACTTTTCCAATTTAGGATACGCCGCCGCTACTTTTCATACCGAAAGTATTGTCAATTTAGTCAAACTAGCCGAACAAGGGCATCCTGTTTTTCCTAAAAAAGTCGACTTAGTAACGGGGGGCTTTCCCTGCCAAGATTTTAGCGTAGCGGGAAAAAGAAAAGGATTCAATTCGCACCGAAATCACGATGGTACATTATTGAACCATCAAGACTCCACGGAAGCAACCCGAGGAAAATTGTATTACTGGATGAAGAAGGTCATTGAGTTGACGAAGCCGAAAGTTTTTATTGCTGAAAACGTAAAAGGTCTCGCCAATTTAGACAACGTCAAAGAAATCATTCAGTCTGATTTCGCTGCTTTTGATGACAACGGTTACCTTGTTCTGAATCCGCAAGTTTTACACGCAGCAGATTACGGTATTTCACAATCTCGACAACGTATTTTTTTCCATTGGGATTAGAAAATCGGCCTTAACTTCCAAAGCACTAACGATGCTTTCCAAAAAAGAAGTTAGTGTAGTATACTCGCCCTATCCAGTCCTTACTCACTCTTCAGATAACTACGTTTCGTTGCAGTCAATTCTGGGGCATCTATCAGAACCAGAGTATTCAACTGATTTATCTCAACGGCATTATTCCAAGGCCAAGTTCATGGGCAAACACTGTCAAGGCCAAACGGAGATTAACCCTAATGGAATTGGGCCAACTATTAGGGCAGAACACCACGGAAATATTGAATTTAGAAGATTATCGAAGGCAAACGGCGGAAAAAATGATAAAGAACTAAAAAAAGGGACTGCAAGAACGAAGGTTGACCGTTAGAGAATGTGCTTTAATCCAGTCATTTCCACCCGACTTTGACTTTGTCATCCCTTCTGAGCAAAAGCGAAAAAAGTTCTTGGTAAGTCCCTCCAAAGCGTATAAAGTTATTGGTAATGCGGTTCCACCACTATTAGCCTACCATATTGCTCGCAGACTGGAAGAAGTATGGCCGCTATACTTTGGTGAAAAACTGTAGGCCATGCTGATTTCGACAAACTATCTTGCCAAAGAAGCAGATTTTGAAAAATTATTGGAACGTACCTTGTCCGTGCTACACCAGTTACACAGATAATTATTTACATGTAAGGACTTTTCACACAATCCCTTTAGTACTTACGGTTTTACATCTTAAATTTTGACTTTCTTTGAGTAATCATTCTTGAAATAATGACCGCATCCAATCCAAAAAATCCGATTCGCTGGGACGTTTTACTACCCCTCGCCGTTCTTAAATTGGTCATTCACATTTCCACTAATGTCTTCACTAGTTTCGGCTTACACCGAGACGAATACCTCTACATTTCGGAAAGTGACCATTTGGCTTGGGGATATATGGAAGTGCCACCAATGCTATCTATTATTGGCAAGGTCGCTAAGTTGCTATTTGGGAATACAGAGTTTGCGGTACGTTTCTTTCCTGCGCTCATTGGAGCGATTTCCATCGTTTTGATTGGTGTTATGGTGCGAGATATGGGCGGGAGGAAATACGCCCAACTGGTTGGTGGGTTCGGATTTCTGATTTCGCCCGTTTTTTTGGGAAGTAATAATTTGTTTCAGCCCGTTAGTTTCAATCAATTTATGTGGTTGTTATCGGCTTTGGTGATGGTACGAATTATTCAAGGTAGCAGTTATTCCAGCACTCAAAGTGCTGGAATAACTAAACCCAATTCTAATTGGTACTGGCTAGGAATCGTAGCGGGCTTAGGATTTTTAACGAAATACTCCATTATTTTCTTCTTCGCTGCTTTAATTGGAGGACTTCTATTGACCCCCAACCGAAAGGTTTTTCTGACCAAATATCCCTACATCAGTTTAGGTATTGCTCTTTTGATTGCTGCGCCCAATTTATGGTGGCAAATCTCCCACAACTTCCCCATTGTGCGGCATATGGAAGAATTGGCTGCCACCCAATTGGTCAATGTCAGCACTAAAGATTTCTTAGTTCCGCAGTTTTTGAATCATTTTGCCGCTATATCCATTTGGTTAGCGGGACTTCTCTTTGTTTTTACTCATCCGAGCGTAAAACCTTATCGTTTTTTAGGCTGGACGTACTTGCTAGTGGTTTTCATTCTTTGGGCGGCTAGTGGAAAGAGTTATTACACCTACGGCGCTTATTCCATGCTTTTTGCCTTGGGCGGATTGGCCTGGGAACATTGGTTGGGGGCCAAATCTTGGTTATTAGTTCCTGTGATTACCTTGATAAACCTACCCATTATTCCTTTGTCGATTCCAATTTTGCCCGTTGAAAAGATGCAATCCTACAGCTTGTGTGTGAAAGAAGAGCTGGAAATAACTTCCCCTTTTCGGTGGGAAGATGGCGTCGTCCGAAATTTGCGACAAGACTACGCCGATATGCTCGGTTGGGAAGAAATCCCCCAAAAAGTGGCCAAAATCTATCACAGTTTGTCGCCCGAACAGCAAGCCACCTGCTTTATTTTTGCGGGGCACTACGGGCAAGCGGGGGTGATGAACTTTTATCGAGAAAAATACGATTTACCCGAAACGTATAGTTTCAATGCCAGCTTTGTAGCTTGGGCCAATCCCGATTTGAAGATAACCTGTCAAATTGATATCGATGATAATCGACAGGGGGAGTCAGAATCCTTTTATTCCACCGTTTTGCGGGATAGTATCGAAAATCCGTACGCTCGTGACCCTGGTTATATCTATTTCAAAAGTAATCCTCGGCGAGATTTGACGCCCGTTTGGAGAGAATTGGTATTGGAAGCGCAGGAGAGCGCTGGGTATAGGTAATTGAGAAGTCAGACCGCTTTGCTGTCAGAAGAGTTTCGATGTATTTAGCCTCAGACTTTACACGAATATTCGCAGGGCTATTGACTTGGATTGAGTCGTTACAAAAAAATCAGCCACTGGACATCATGCCAACCGCTGATTTCTTAAAATTCTTCTTCTTCTCTAATGAATGTTTTTTGGGGTTCAATTTTGCATTAGAGAAGTAGTTAATCAATCATCAAAAAAAGGCGTCGGATGTTTCCAGACCCAACGCCTCTTGAGTATCGAAATGCTTCTTTTATAGTCAAGCGTAGAGAAAAAGATTTTAATGTTGAAAATTGTATCTATTCAGAATAGAGAACAGAGAACCCCGCTAAAAAGTCGGGGCAGGCATTTCATTGAGGGAACAGAGACGCAAATTTCAGCTAAATCGATAAAAATTTTGATAATCTCCTCATTTGTCAACATTTCAAGTCTCTACTCCCTAATCTCTGTTCTCTTAGTGCTTCACGTACACCGTACTTTTCTTCCAGATAATCTCACCGCATCGAGTCTTAATTTTACACTTTAGTTGGTAGGTACCGGGCTTCATATTTCTTAGGTATTGGTCGCTGCCGCCGTTAGGTCGTCCCCACTCGTAGGGAGCGTTCATTTCTCTTCTCACCCTGTAGCCGTTGATGTATAATTCCATGTATTCTACATCTGATGCTTTTTGTGCACCGACTTTTACGTACAAGTCTTTTCCCTTTTGGCAGTGTTGACCGTGCTTGGCCGTCATGTACCAGTAATTGGTGTTGCAGTAGCCATTGTTTTTCTTTTTGACGTAAATCGTAATTTCTTTCTTATGAGTTCTACCACATCTGGTTGTAGCGATACACTTTAATTTGTAAGTGCCAGGCTTCATATTTCTTAGGTATTGGTCGCCGCCGCCGTTAGGTCTTCCCCATTCGTAAGGGGCATTCATTTCTCGTCTTACTCGGTAGCCGTTAATGTATAAATCCATGTATTGAATGTCGTAGTGGTTTTGAGCGCCGACTTTTACGTAAATGTCTTTTCCTGCGGCGTAAACACCTCCATTTTTGACGGTCTTGTAAATGTAGTTGCCGTTGCAGTGGCCACCCGTTGGTGTTGCCATAGTCGTTGTGGTGAAGAAAGCGATGAAAGCGAAAGCGAAGAAGAGGATTAAATTTCTCATGATTATTTTTCTTTAAAGGTTTAGGATGTTTTTAAAAAAGTGCTTGTTATTTAAGTGTTACATTAAAGAGTGTGGGCAAGGAAAAAGATGTACCCAAACTTTTTTTGAAAAAAGAAAAATAATTTTAGATTTAATTGTAAATAATTGATAATCATAAGATTATGGTGAAATTATTTTTTAATTTTTTCTGAAAAAACTATTTTTCAAAAAAAATCATTTGCTCACCAACTAAATCAAGCTGGGGCACGCTGGGTAGATGTATGGATTTGTAGAAAATTATACATCGAGTAAAAAAAGGAAATCAGCAAGCGGAGAAAGCATTCAACGACTAGTAGAAGGATTGGAATTTGACGGCAATGGTAACCACGTCAGTAATTTAGCTAATTATCAAACCCTATTGTTGGGATTAAATTACTAAGTTGCCGACGGTGATAAAAATGTGTTGTTGGTCTCAGCGGATGCTAACTACAAAAATATCCAAAATAGCTACTTGATTTCGGGACTTTTGTCCAATGGACAGGGTAATTCTCTACTCATGTACGACCGAACGATTCTTAATGCGCAACGGGAAATAGGTTGGTATGTTGGCCTAGATTATCTCTACCTTCTTGATAATGCTTTTTCTTTAGGAATCCATTTATCTGTCGAAAATAGTAGCAACATACTGTCTAAAGTAGGAGTGAGTATTGGGTATAATTTTTAATTTGATGCTCGATTTGGTGTCAACGTCTAAACAAATAACAAATAACAAATAACGAGTAACAAATAACCAATAACAAACCTCACTGCTTAAAATCCGAGCGAGCGGGTTGAAACACATCGACCACAAAACAATCGGTCAAGGCACGGGCGGAATGCGGAACGTTGGAAGGAATTGTCACTACCGTGCCCTCTGTACAAAGGTGCGTCTCGCCGCCAACGGTCATTTCCAATTCTCCCGACAGCACGTTGGTCACCTGTTCGTGAACGTGGTGGTGTTCGGGTAAGTCGTGACCCGCTTCGATGGTAACGTGCGCAATCGTCATTTGCTCGGTGTGGACAATTTTGGCGGTGTAGCCTTTGGTAATAACGGTATCGGAGAGGTCGGCGGTTTTTATAAACATGGTATTCATTTTTTTTTGCAAAATAAAGTTTCTTTGGAATTTGTAAAGGGGTTGTGTAAAAAGTCATCAAATCAAATAAAATCATTTGTGTAATTAAAGTAAAAATTGCTGGATGGCTATATTGTTAAATGGTTATATTGTTGTAAGACAAAGTGTTACAAGAACAATATAACAATACAACCATATAACCATTATTTCAGTTATACATTCAAATCTAGTTTATTGATACCCTTTTTACACAACTCCTCTCGCTCACGCTACATCAAAAAATTATCTTATTTTCGTCCCAAAACGAAAGCGTATGAACTCGCCTATTGAACAGCTAACGCACGAAGAAATAAACAACCAAACGCACGACTTCCCACTAGTCGTAGTGGTAGAAAATCTATTGAGTCCCGAAAACGTCGGTATGACTTTTCGGGTTTGCGAAGCAATGGGTGTTCAACGATTACTATTAACGGGATTAACGCCTGCTCCGCCGCATCGGAAAATCGCCAAGGCGGCTAGGGCTACCCAGAAGCGATTGCCCTTCCAACACTCATTGGATACAGCTAAGACGTTAGAAGAATTGAAAGCAGATGGCTACACGCTTATCGGCTTAGAAATCACAAATCAAAGCCAAGATTTGCGTCGTTTTGATTGTACCAATTTTGAAAAAATAGTGCTGGTGGTCGGCGCAGAACGAGAAGGAATTTCGGCAGCTACTTTAAACACCTTGGACGTTACTGTACACATTCCAATGTTCGGAACAGGTAGTTCTATGAATGTCGTTACCGCCTTGTCGGTAGGATTATACGAAATTATTCGGCAAACCATAAGACCGTGAACCGTTATTGAAATAAACCGTGCAATTCCCCCTGCACCATATTAACCACCATCCCCAAATCTTCTTGACTATTGATAAAATCTACTTCGTTCACGTTGATAATCAATAGGTTGCCCTTGTCGTAACCGTCAATCCACGTTTCGTAACGCTCATTGAGTCGTTTTAGATAGTCGATGCTGATGCTACCTTCGTAGTCTCGCCCTCTTTGTTCGATGTGGTAAACTAAGGTTGGAATGCTTGCTTTTAGGTAAATGAGTAAATCGGGCGGTTGGATTTGGGAAGACATGGTATCAAAAAGGGAGAAATAATTCTCAAAATCACGGGTGGTCATCAAGCCCATGTCGTGTAGGTTGGGCGCAAAAATGTAGGCATCTTCGTAAATTGTTCGGTCCTGAATCACCGTTTTGTCGCCGTTTAGGATATCGAGCACTTGCCGATAGCGACTGTTCAAAAAGTAAATTTGCAGATTGAACGACCAACGGTGCATATCGGTATAGAAATCGCTCAAATAAGGATTATCCTCGGCGGATTCGAAGTGTGTATCCCAGCCGAATTGCTTGCCCAATCGAGTGGTGAGCGTTGTTTTTCCGGCGCCGATATTTCCCGCAATGGCAATGTGTTTAAAAGCGGGCGTTGGTTGGTCGTTGGCGTTCATTCCCTAATGTTTGTTGCACGAGCCACAAAGTGACTTGATGACAGATGATGTAGTTTTCTCAAAGTGGCTTTTAAATACAGAATAGTCTGGCTTCTGACAGTTCCGATAGGAAATCGGAACGGTCTGACCTCTGACCTCTATTTTAAAACTTACTCGCTACTTTTAATTTCAATTTGCGTGTATAATCCTCTTTGGCCCAATCTCGGTAATTCTTGGTACTATTACAAATACAATAGCAATATCGACGGATTCTGTCCGAAATATTTTCGCTCAGCAATCGAATTAGCTCTAGTGCTTCGCCGTAATCTTCACTATTTTCGTGAATCATATTGGCGTGTTGCTCAATCGCTCTATCCAAAACAACGGATGTTCGTCGCCCTTCTTTGACGACTTTTTTATTCTCTTCTTTGATATCAAAATAAACGTCTTCCGTTTTCTTGAAACGCTCCCGCAATTCGTTAGGCATGATGTATTTGAAATTCCGCTCAATTTCGTCGTCGGTGATGATGTTTTGTAAGAAATACTGCGGCGAACGGAATATTTTCTGCCAATCGACTTCTGCCGACCATAAACCAAATCTCGCTGCGTTATTCCCCAAATCGACCACTTCAAATGTGCTTTTGCCCGGAATAACCCGTGACCCCCGACCAATCATTTGGTAATACAACGCTAAGGAACGAGTTGCCCGATTGAGCATAATGCCCTCAATCGTTGGTTCGTCAAAGCCCGTCGTCAAAATACCTACGGAAGTCAACACGGCGTTGGGCGTCACTTTGAACCACTGCAAAATCTCTTTTCGCTGGTTTTTGGTCATTGTACTGTCCAAGTGTCGCACGGGTACTTTAGCGTCTTTGAACGTCTCATAAACATTTTTCGAAGTAACAATACCCGCATTGAAAATCAGTACTTTACGCCCTTTTAATCGCTGATTGTAAGCATACAGTAACTTATTTTGCATGATGGCGCTAGAGTAGAGTTCTTCGGAAGATTTGACGGTATAATCCCCGTTGATACCGACCTTCAAGGACCCCAATCGCACGTCGTAGGTGTAGGTGGTGGCTTTCGCCAAGAAGCCTTTTTTGACCAAAGAACTAATGTCATTCCCAACAATGAGTTCCTTGTAAATGTCCTTCATCGGAAGATTGATGTTGGAGCTGAGCGGCGTTGCGGTAACGCCCAAGATGAAGCACTGCTCGAAGTATTTGAACAGCTTGCGGAAAGAGTTGTAGTGTGCTTCGTCGATGATGACCAAGCCAATTTTCTCCACCTTGAACAACTCGTCTTGTAGGCGATTTTTCAACGTTTCGACCATCGCTACGAAGCAGATATAATCGTCTTGGTCGTGCAGTTCTTTGACTTTGCTATCAATAATTTTATTGGTCACCCCGAACTCCGTCAGCATGCGATGCGTCTGCCCACACAGTTCGATTCGGTGGGTCAGAATCAAGACTTTTTTGCCCGTATTCTTTAAATAGCGTCGTGCAATCTCCGAAAAAACGACCGTTTTTCCACCGCCCGTCGGTAATTGGTACAATAAATTATAATCGTCTGGACAATTGACAAATCGTTCAAAAATCAGCTTTAAATCCTCTTCTTGATAATCGTATAGCTTTTTGCCAACCTTTTTTTCAGAGATACTATTCGTCAAAATAGATGTGTTTTTTTTGAAAATTTAGGCGACAAAAATACACCTATTTTTGACTTGCCGAAACCCTTCAAGAGAAATAACAATGAAAATGTTCTATTAATTTTTTTGGGGTATTGATAATCAATAATTTAGAGGTGAAAGAAGTAATTCTCAATGTGCAATGTACAATTAACAATGAACAGCTAAAAACTTCTAGCTTAGACTTTGTAAGTTATTCCAAACTAACCAATTACACTATCCTACGTATTGTTCATGGCACATTGGGAATTGCCTACTGAAGAAATTATTGAAGGAAGCAAGATGTCTTAATACAGGTCGACACAAAACCTATGTTAGTCCATTAAAACTGACTTTTAGGTGTAAAACCAATAAATTCTATTAGAAATGAAGGGTATTTTCATAAGTTTATTTCGTCCGCACTGTCCAATAATTTTAGGTTGAAATAGACTTGATTATCACTTCAAACAACTCGAACTAGACACTGAATTTTATAACCACAAAAAACAATTTGAAATGGGGTCAGGATTTATGAATCAAGCCATTGAGTCCTTAAAGAATAATAGGAAGTCCGTTCGTGAAAAAACTAATCGCTTTCGACAAAGAAAAAAGTACCAGCCTCCTAAGAAAAAACGGACTACGAATAAGGGTTCCAATGAAGATAGTTGGCAATTGAAAATGGCAGATAAAAGACGTCAAAATAAGATAAAATTGGAACTAGGTATTCTAGCACTTATTATGATTTTAGGCACCGTTATCTTTCTTCGAATCGGTAATCAGTTTGTGGTCAACAGTATATCTGATTACCAAAATGAAATCAGAGAAATGGAGGCGTTTGCGTCTATACAAAAACAAAAAGAAGTGTATTTTACTATGGTCAAAAGAGGGGAGTCCGATTTAGAAAATCAAAATTGGCAAGCTGCCCATCGGAATTTCTACCAAGCGGTAAAATTATATCCTAATGGGAAAAAAGGTAACCTAGGCCTGACTAAAAGCTTGATTTACCAATGTGCCTACGAAAATAAATATTGTGAGGAATCAATCAATTATTATGACCAAATGATGGCATCAGGTATGTACTCGGATGAAGTTATGGAAAATCTCGCTTTCTTAATGGCGGAGATTCCGAAATAGTATGTACTTGATACAAAGCGTGTGGGTGATAACTCGATATTTCAAGTCTCCAGACCATAGCCGTCAGGCTAAGTACAAATGTGGTCGGTGCGATGCACCTTTCGCAATGACCGATTCAGTTGTCAGATACAAAGGTGGTCGTCCCGATGGGACTTTAGTACGAAGATGCAGAGCATCGACCACATTTGTATCAATTTCGGTGGAACATTTACGTATCAAAGATGCATCGCACCGACTACATTTGTTTAATTTAGAGTGAGTGTTTTCCTAAAATACTTAGCCTGACGGCTATGGTCTCCAGACTTGAAATAATTATCCGCTCGTCTCCCGACGAACGCTATCCTATTTTACAATTACCGCTCCAAAAGAATCTTCTCCATCTGCCAAATTTCTTGCTCATTAGAAATGGTTAAGAAGTATAAACCATTTTCTAAAAAAGCCAAATCCAAAGGCGTAGTCGAAGAAAGCGAAGAAGTAATAGCTCGCTCTAAAACAGTAGCCCCTAACTGATTATACAATCGAATGGTCACGATTTCTTCCGAAACGTTCGTTAGTTGTAGATTCAAATCGCCCGTCGTGGGATTAGGGAAGACGGTAATAGTAGGGCTGTCATTTTTAGAAGTTGTCGAAACCAGACCATTTCGATTGATGGCCTTACTTGACTGCAAATTATCTTCTAACGTCACCGCTTCTATACGTTCGCAAAGCGGCCGCCAATTTTCGTCGAATCCATCGATATTGACTTGGTAATTTCCAGTAGAAAGGCCCGAAGCAACGGCCTCGCTACCGCAATTGCCCACACATTCGTAAACGAGGTCGTAGTTTTCGCTGAACACTTTGACGATGCTGTTGGGGCTAGTTAAGTTACCAACGCTAATTTGACCATTACTGGCCGCTATTTGAGCAGCATCACAAGTGGCATTATCTATGTTGTCGCCGCCGCCGTTGTCGTCCGAAGTAGTGCTGCCGTCCACGGTAATGGTCGAGCGTTGCTGGCAAGTTAGCCCCCACGATTCGTCGTACAATTGAATGTCCACGATGTAGTCGCCCGTGTTGCCAACGGGAGCGCTGACAGTCGTACTACAATCGGTAAAACAGTTGTAAACCAAATTGTAGGTAGCGTCGAAAATGTTAACAATTTTATTGGGGGTCGTAAAATTGCTCAATTCAATCGAAGTGCCGTTGGCAATGATTTTAACCGATTCACAGGGATTTCCATTTCCACTATCATTATTGCCGCCATTGTTGTCATTATTTCCATCGCTATTATCATTGCCTCCGTCGTTTCCACTATTACCATCATTTCCACCACCGTTGTCCTGTCCATTGGCGTCGTTTACCTCCACCGTTTCTCTAGTTTCACACAAGAATGTCCAATTTTCTGAATAAAGCTGTATGTCCACAAAATAGGTGCCGTTGGCGGGACGATTTAAAATGGCGGGTTGTCCGCAGTCGTCGCCACATTCTTGCAAGATATTGTAGCTTTGGTCGAACAACTTAACGATTTTATTGGGTGCGTTGATGCCTGTAATGCCAATAGAACCCGACCCAACGGTAACAGTCAAGCCGCCACAAGCATCGTTACCATTTCCACTATCGTCGTCCGTGTTGCCACCACCATTGCCGCCATTATCCCCACTGTCATCTCCATCATCTTCCGACGAACTATCTCCAACAACCGAAATGATTTGACTAGCCGAAGCCGTGTTGCCACAGTCATCCACCGCCGTCCATGTTCGAATGAGTGTGTAGTTTTGGGCATCCACACTTTCGGAAATAGTTTCTTCTAAGGTCACTTCGACGTTCGTATCGCAGTTGTCCGTTCCAACGGGCTGCGCAGGTGCTGGAACTGCATTAAAGTTGACCGTTGCATCGGCTGGAACATTACCCAAAATCGGTGGAACTTGCTCACAGTCCGCCGCCGTGCAAGGGTCGTCATTGGGTACGTCGTTGCTTTCCACTCGAATGACCTGCTCGGCAGTTGCCGTATTCCCACAATCGTCCGTTGCCGTCCACATTCTAGTCAAAATGTAATCATTATTGCTAGTGCCGTCAGTTCGTTGCTCCTCAAAAGTGATAGCTACGTCGTTGTCGCAATTATCGCTCGCCGTCGGGTTCGTCACAGTGGGTACTTGGTCGGAATTGACCGTTGCATCGGCTGGAATATTACTGAGTACAGGAGGTTCCTGTTCACAATTGGCGGCATCGCAGGGCGAGTTGTTGCCTCCATTTCCGTCGTTTCCAGTACCCTCTCCAACCGTCACCGTCTCGACCGTCGAACAAATGAGTTGCCATCTATCGGTGTAAAACTCAATGTCAACCGTATAAGTATCGGGAGATAAAGCACGAGTAGTTTGCACTTCTCCGCAGTTGCGAAAGCAGTTATAGACGATGCGATTGTCGGCGGCAAACACCTTGACAATTTCGTTGGGCGCCAGTAATTTACTAATCGTAATCTTATCACCGTTAACTGAAATTTCTGCCGAACTACAAGCCAAAGACAAAAGTGGGTCCAATACCATGATTTGCTGCGTTGCCGTGTTGACATTGCCGCAGTCGTCCGTTGCGGTCCAAGTCCGAATCAGTCGGTAACCATCGTCGTTATTATTATCAATTCGGTCTTGACTAAATTCGGGCGTAATGGGGCCCGAACAATTGTCCGAAATCGTAGGCGTAGAGACGGCTAGTTCGTCGTTCGCTCCGATGGAAGTATCTTGCGGGACATTCGTAAAATTAGGCGGCACGTTATCTACGATTTTCAGAAAAGCCGTTTTAACCGTCCGATTACCACAGTCGTCCGTCAGAAAATAGTCCACACCGAAGCCTACGTCGTCGTTACAATCGAAGGTCAAACCGTTGATGTCAAAAGTGCTGGGAATAAAATCACTGGTCACCGAGACCTCTCCGCAGTTGTCGAATAAACAAGTCTCTAACAATGCAATATTTTCCGTGTGCCAGCTTTCAACTCTTGATGCGGCGCTAGCATCTCCTTCGCAGCTAACCCCAAAATCGACGGGATTACAAAACGATTCGGGAGGTGTGGTATCTCTTAAATTAAATTGAACCGTTCGGAATTTGGTATTACCGCAATTGTCTTTTATCAGGTAATTGACTTCAAAACTACCCGTAATACCGCAAGAACCGCTAATACGTCCGTAATCAAAATCGCTGATAATTTCCACGGGGCCGCAGTCCGCTTGCGTGCAATTTCTTAACTGGTTAGTATTACTTAAATCCCACGACTCGGCGGCGAATCGACTACCATCCAAACCGTTGCACTCGTGGTCAAAATTGTTCACTTCGCATAAAATTAATAGGGGGTCTCGACCCACTCGAATTTTTTGTTCGCACGTACTTTGATTACCGCAAGCATCAGTGACTGTCCACGTGCGCACGACGATTTCGGGAAGGTTATCGCAGAAACCGTCGCCTTCGTTGCGGTCCGTGTAACTAATTTCTAAATCTGCTCCTTCTGAGCAATCAACGATGGTTGGAAAGGCCAAATTGTCGTTCTCCGCTGGGTTTAAACTGTCTTCGCAATCGACGATGATGTCCGCCACGCAGTTGATTTCGGGAGGCGTAGTATCCTCAATGGTGATGCGTTGTAGAAGCGTCATAAAACCACCGCAGTTATCACTAACCGACCAAAATCTAAGTAAGTCGCCCGTACCGCCACATTCGGTGAGTTGGTCGATATTATCGGAAAAAGAAATATCGGACAATCCTTCGGTACAGGTGGTTGAGACGTCGGGATAGCCAACTGAAGGATTATCTTCGCTAGGCGTTAAGTCCATTCCGCATTCGACGGTGAGTTCTGTGGGATAGTCAATGGTAATTTGTGCCGATAAGGAAAAATAGGAAAAAAAGTAGCATAGCCCAACGGCTACACGGAAGGTGTACAATTGCATAGTTTTGTTTTTGTCTAACAACAAATGAATCTTTGGAAAAGCATTAGCCTTTACCAAAAAAAGAAGTCTATCGGGGGATAGGCAGGGGGAGGGCGTTTGGTGGGGAGTAGGAAAATGTTTGCTAAAAAATCATATTCTATACAGATAAAGCATTAATCCTATTTGTATGGTGTTGATTTTTAACACGTTTTAGTGAAAATAATGTCTGTAAGGTTGTAAGGTGTGGTGAAAACAGTTTGGCAAGTAGTTGATGATTGTATAAAATTACGAAACTTTGGCTTGTAATCAAAATAGATATTCGTCAAAAGATGGAGTGACTTCTTGCAAATAAACCGTCTCTCTTTAAATGACCGTAGTTTTTCTTAATTTAGCCTTTGGGTATTGAACCGTTTAATACCCTCGGCTTTTTACTAAAATGAAATAGGCTTACAAATGAGTTGTGAGTGACAAATAATTAAAGGCTATCAGTTAATTATGATTTGAACTACTAGTCACGAATTACCAGTCACTAATCACTAGTCACCAATCACTAAACTAGCTTGTTAATCACTCTTAATGCATCAACTACAACATCTACAAAATAATTTTCAAGCTGTTCTGCAAGCATCTATTCAGCGTACTTGGTCCGAAGACTACACCCACATCGACTTGGAAGCAATGGTAGCCGAAGTTGAACAATTAAATCGACGATTTACGGAGATTGGAGAAGCGAGTTATCAATTGATTGCTGAACCCTCTGAGGAGTTGACCGAAGCGGAACGATTTGAAGCGGCTTGGATAAATTACGAATGGACGAATAAGGCGAAAGCCTTCCTCATACTGTGGCGAGATATTTTATTTCAAACGCAAAAAGCACTCATTTTTCAAAACGATGGGTTAGTCAGTGCGGAAAAAGTGCAGCAGTTGTGTCAAGCGGCTTTCGCCAAAACGGAAGAAGCTAAAGAAGATTTTCTAGCAACGATAGACCGAGCGACCAAAACTGTTGAGCGAAAAAGAAAGCGACAGAATGCAGCGTGGAATTTACAGCAAAATCCCTGGCCCATTTATAAAACGCAATTGTTGGAAATCCCGAAGCAGTGTGAACGATTACAAGAGGATTTTCAAAAATTGTTAACCGTTGCCACTCACTTTCATAACATTGAAAATCTAGTCCAACAGACCGAAGATTTTTGTCGTCAAGAGATTACGAATGTCCAGTCGATAGCTCAAAAAACTGTTGCGGAAATTGACCAAGAGACGACGCCTAAATTGGGTAAAATTGTCCACCAGCTCGAAGAACTAGAAGCGGGTATTAGCCTTCCTAATCATTTTAGTAGCTTCACCGTCGAATTGGATAAAGAAATCAATGGAATAATCGAAGAATTGGCGGCTCCCGTGAATACGGAAGGGGGAATGGTGGAGTTGAAAGAAATTCCTTTCAAAAAAAGCACCAAACAGTGGTTGGATGCGGAAATTCTGCCCTTACTTTACGAGGTATGGGAAGTGACCGAAAACACCCATAACGGCCTAAAAATGGCGCTAATTAATATCAAGAATCGAGCACTGTTGCTAAACGCCGAAGAAAAAGAAGGGAAATCTGCCCTATCACCTTCCGATAGTTCTAGTATCTGTCAGCCACTTACCGTTTTTCAAAAAAATGCGGAACAAGCAGCGTCGAGTCTCGAAAGTTTAAGTGCGCTCATTAGTGAGCGAACAGCGCAAGATTTCAACGTTTCAGAAATATACAAGGAAACCCGTAATTTTTTGCCAGTTCCTTTACAAGCAGCTACCTTAAATCAGTTCAAAAAAGGGCAGAACGAAGTACAGGGCCGATTTTTTAAATGGTTCGACCGACTGTGGAGTAAGGTCAAAGTATTTCAAGCGAACGTCGAAATCGAAGATACTTTAAGTGATTCGGAAAGAATTGTTCGGTTGATTCAGAGCAGAATGGGCGCTTCCGACAACAGTAATTATTCGAGCATCTTTCTGACCAAAGGGTTTATTGGCGAGTCTTTTGCCGTTGGACGAAAACGAGAGCTGAGCCATGCTCGTATGTTAATTGACAATTGGAAAAAAGGCTTCCGCGGTGCTGCGGTCATCACGGGAAAACGCTTTTCGGGCAAGACGATTTTAGGCGAACTCATCGCCAGTCATTTTTTTGATAGTAATACGATTCGACTATCCCCCAATACCGCCATCAAGTTAAATGGCCGAAAGCTGATGACCGATTTTGATTTGGAAAAGGCGCTGAACTTTATCGTCAAATACGTAGATAATAAGCGTCCTTTAATTTGGATTGATGACATGGAATTGTGGTGGGATAACGATTTGCCCTTGAGTCAGAATGTGCGTACGCTCCGAAAATTTATCGATGGCCACTCCAGTCATCTATTTTTTCTGGTTTCCATGAGCAATTGGCTGAAAACGCAACTCAATCTGTTCCACGAAACGAGCGAAGTATTTCAGGCGGAAATCAACGTTGATAAAATGTCGCTCGACGAAATCCGAGAGTCTATCATGATTCGACACGGTGCGACGCACAAGAAGCTATTGAACGAAGAAGGAGAAGCACTATCGGGGGCAGCATTTTCCAAACTCATTACTAAAACTTATCGCTCTACGAACGGAAATATTGGCGAAGTCCTCAATCGCTGGTCTTGTTCTACGGTGAAAATCGATGAAGACCACGTACGGCACCAAATGGCTACCAATTACAGTTTGCCCAACTTCGTTACTCCCGATATTGCCATTTTACTGACAGCTATTATGATGGAAAAGCGCACCAACGAATACCGACTGCGCAAATTGTTCGGTCCCGCTTTTACGGATAAGTATGCGCCCATTCTGCAACGGCAAATTAGCATTGGGGTATTGAAGCGACAGTTAGATGGTTGGTTAGAAATTAACGAAGTGATTGCGAACGATTTGGGGGTTTTATTGGAAGAACAGGGGTATTTGAAATATCATCGATAGCCGCAACCGTATCGCGACTCTCCCGAGTCGCACTATCTAGTTAAAATGCGACTCGGGAGAGTCGCTCTACATAATTTACCAATTATATGAACACTTGGTTAGTACATTATTTTTACAGCTTTAGTTGGGGCCAGTTTTTCCTGCTGGCACTCATTCTAGTAGTACTCTATTTTCTACTATTTGGCTTTGTGCAATTGGTTCGACATACGTCCTATTTTAGTTCGCTCAAGAAGAATTTGCACGTTTGGTCGGAGCGATTTTTTGTGTTGTACGAATTATTCGCTTTGCTTCTATTAGCGGGTGTTTTTACGCTCATCAACCCTTATTTACACGGACTAATTTTATTGGTATTGGTCATTGGTAGCTGGACACAGTTACGTAGCTACATCAGTGGTCGTTGGATATTATTCGACCGAGCAATAATGGAAGGGGTAGAACTGAAAATGGGCGATTTGCAGGGCGTTATTGCTAAAATGGGGCGAATTAAAATGCACCTACAAACGAACGAAGGGATTCACCATTTGAGTTACAATGACTTGGCCAATCAAGGCTACACGTTGGTGTCGGGAGAAGAAATTGGTGGCTACTACCATTTAGAATTATCACCGAGTGATGCCCTAAAAGCTATTAAAAATCATCGGCTTCACTTACTGGATTTATTCGTTATGGCGCCTTTCGTCGATTGGCATCACCGACCCGAACTATTCCAAGACGACGATATGCCGAATACCGTCGATGCGAGAGTGTCGATTCGAGAAGAAAGCCATTTGCACGAATTGATTGCCCTCATAAAAGAATGGGGCTATCAGTGTAAAGTGTCGGATAAATATTAGTTTAGTGACTAGTTAAGCAAAAATGCGGGGTTTTAATCAGCTAACGTCATCAAACTTTATCTTGACTAACCACTTAGAAATAATCACGAAGTGATTAAACTTGAATAGCTCCGTATGAAATGCGGAGACATTTAAATTTTGCGTTTTAAATTTTAGATTTCCTTATGGATATATTTTCTGCAATTCCTTTTTTAATCGGGGCAGCGATGCCTTACTACTTAATTATGGCGGCGTCGGCGGTCATTATTTTGTCGTTTATGTTTGGCGAAGTAGCCAAAAAGACGAGTATTCCTTCTGTTTTGATGCTCATTGTGTTGGGTATTTTAATCAAATTGGGTTTGGATAAAACGTCGGCTAAAGAAATAGACTTTTTTCCCGTTTTAGAAATATTGGGAATCGTTGGGTTGATTATGATTGTCCTAGAAGCAGCCTTGGAATTAGAATTGAAGCGAGAAAAACTCGTACCGATTGCTAAATCTATGCTCATTGCGCTCATTGGACTCGTACTATCTACGTGGATAGCAGCGCTGATTTTGCAGTACTTCATTCCTGGGATGACGTTGAGTTCCGCTTGGTTGTACGCAACGCCTCTTTCCATTTTGTCGAGTGCCATCATCATCCCAAGTGTGGGCGGATTGCGAGCGGATAAAAAGGAGTTCCACATTTACGAAAGTACTTTTTCGGACATCATGGGCATCATGCTATTCTACTTCCTAACGGGTCAATTGGAAGCGTCGGAAGGCACCAACGGAGCAGCGGGCTTCTTTGGAAATGTAGTGCTGACCATCGTCATTTCGCTGGTGGCGAGTTATTTAATCGTGCTGATTTTCCAAAGTATCAAAAGCCACGTTAAGCTGTTCTTGCTTATTGCCGTACTGTTGATGTTGTACGCCATTGGGAAGCAGATGCACCTATCCTCGCTTATCATTATTCTGATTTTTGGATTGTTGATTGCCAATATGAAACTATTCTTTTTTGGCCCTTTGAAAAGATGGTTGAATTATAAAGAAGCGAAACATATTTACGAAGGCTTACACATCATTACGATGGAAACGGCTTTCGTGGTGCGGACTTTTTTCTTCGTCATTTTTGGATTGACCATTGTCTTATCTTCTTTGGCCAATGCCAATGTGGCACTTGTCAGTGGCTTAATCATTTTGTCGATTTATGTGATTCGCTACATCATTTTGCGTCTATTTATCGGGCAAGATATTCTTCCCCAGTTGTTCATTGCGCCCCGTGGGTTAATCACTATTCTATTATTTTACAATATTCCTAAAGAGGCAGAAGTCGCAGGTTTCGAACCCGGTATTTTATTGTTCACCATTATCGGAACGAGTTTGATTATGACCGCCGCTATGATTTATGATAAAAATCGAAGTGGCAAAGCAGTAAAAGTAGCTAGTAAAATGCCCGTCGGTTACAGTCAGTGGAAAGCGCCAACGGTGACCAGTGTAGAAGAAGGTGTGTAAAAAATGGATAGTTCAAAATTTTATTTACAAAATAACCTCGCCCAGACTAATCCCTACATGATGGGCATCGACGTGTCGCACGCTGAGGGTTTACACATTTACGATAAAAGGGGAAAAGCCTATCTGGATTTAATTTCTGGCTTGGGTGTTTCCGCTTTGGGACACGGCAATCAAGCGGTCAACGATGCTTTGAAAGCGCAAATTGACCGCCATTTGCACGTCATGGTCTATGGCGAATTTCGCCAAGATGCGCAACTACAGCTCGCTAATCTTCTTGCTGAGAATCTACCGTCTTCGCTCGACACCAGCTATTTCGTCAATTCGGGAACGGAAGCCAACGAAGCGGCGCTGAAACTAGCCAAACGAGTTACGGGCCGCCAACGCATTATTGCCTTTCGAGGGGCTTATCATGGTAGTACCCACGGTTCGCTATCCGTCAGTGGTAACGATTACAAAAAGACGGCTTTCCAACCGCTCTTACCCCAAGTTGAATTCATCCACCTCAATCGCTACGAAGAGTTAGCGAGTATCGACTTTACGTGCGCCGCCGTCATTGTAGAAACCATTCAAGGTGATGCAGGCATTCGGATTCCCGAACAAGCCTACCTTGAAGCGTTGCGCCAACAGTGTGATAGAGTAGGGGCCCTATTGATTTTTGATGAAGTACAAGCGGGCATGGGCCGTGCAGGAACGCTGTGGGCTTTCGAGCATTACGACGTCGTGCCAGATATTTTGACTTTGGGGAAGGCGCTAGGGGCAGGTTTGCCCATCGGCGCCTTGATTAGCAGCCAAGCGAATATGAGTCAGTTCACCTTTGACCCAATGCTAGGTCACATCACCACCTTTGGAGGCCATCCATTGATTTGTGCGGGCGCTTATGCGGGTTTGAAATACCTACTATCGACAAACCTAATTGCCGAAGCGAACGAAAAAGGGCAATTGCTGCACGATTTGCTTATCGAACACCCCTTGGTAACGGAAATTCGTTTTAGGGGTTTGTATTTTGCCATTGAAATGGAGACTGCTGAGGTCGTTCAGCGGGTGGTTGAAAGGTGTTTGGAGGAAGGGTTGATTACTTTTTGGTTTTTAAGCTGTCCGAATGCTTTTCGGGTGGCGCCGCCGTTGGTGATTACTCGGGAGGAATTGCGGGAAGCGGGGTTGCGGATGTGTGAGGTATTTGATGAGGTGTTGGAGGGGCGATGTTAGGTTATTTTGTAAAATTAAAATGACGGTCAAGCGTCTGTTTTCGAGGTAATAAAATATTACACAAAAAATAATCCTTCCTTTTTTCAAAAAAAGGCATCATTGCTTGGGGAACTGCCAAATCTTCCCTACACTAGCAAACGTACTGTTACAAGTATTAAAAATGGTACAAAATAGAGAGAGAGAATCTAAATGTATAACAAACGAAGGCTACTAGCTTTCATCATCCTAAAACCATTACTAAATGAAGCCCTTTTGTTTAGCGATTCTCTCGCTATGGGTCAGCATTAATTACGTGTCTGCCCAATCTATCATCCGTAATTTCACAACGCTCCAGTACAACAAGACGCTGCAAGCGCAAGATGTATCTCTTACGGGAAATTCGTCCAACGTTTACCAACGCATCAGCGCCATCGAACAACAGACGGCCGAATACGTCCGCTATCGCAGCCAATTTACCGAAAAGACCATTCCCGTCGTTTTTCACATCCTACACGCTGAGGACGTCCAAAAAATAAGTGCCGAACGTATTCACACCCAACTGGACGCCCTCAATGCGGCCTTTGCGCTGGCTAATCCCATCGAAAACCACCCGAACGACCCACAAGGAATTTATGCTAAAAGAGCCGTAGATACAAAGATTCGCTTCTGCCTAGCCACCGAAGATGCCGACGGCAACCCGATTTCTGGCATCCAATACGTCCCGACTTCCGTGAAAGAATGGACGGCCACCGAGGGTATCAAACAACGTGAAAACGGAGCAGAAGCTATCACGCCCGATGGTTTGCTCAATATCTGGGTGGCTGCATTACCCACCGACCATGCGGGCTACGCCCAGATGCCCGAACGAGGTTCGTCCACCACTGACGGTATTGTAATGAACTACCGCTATGTAGGCAATACCAACGACCAAAAATTCGGGCTGACTTCCCTCGTTTTTTGCATAGGGCAATACTTGAATTTATACCCATTATCGGGACATTCTTTGGACATTCCGTGTAGCGACGATTTTGTGGATGATACGCCGATTAGCAACAGTCGAAATAGTGGCTGTCCGTCGGGTAATCACATTTCTCTGTGCGAGTACAAAAACGGAAAATTTGTAAATGAGCAAAGCATGAATATAATGTCAGCCAATACAGACGATAATTGCAAGTACCTATTTACATTAGGCCAAGCGGCTAGGATGCACGCCGTATTGGATTCAACGGGCGCTAGAAGTGGTTTAGCTTTAACGCCCACCACCTGCACCAATGAACTATCGAATACCACTACAAAAGATAGAAAGCAGCCACCAAAAACAACGTCATCGACCGATATAAGATTGACCATTTTCCCCAACCCTGCGACCGACCGAATTACGCTACAAAGCGAAGCAACCGACATTTCGAAAATTGAATTATGGACCAGCGAAGGCAAAATTGTCCTTTCTCAATCGCTCAAAAACGACCAAGTGCCGCTCCGCGAAACACTGAATATCAGCTACGTTCCCGCAGGTTTTTACGTGATAAAGGTACAAACTACTGGCGGCATCTTAGTTGAAAAATTAACCATCGAACGGTGAACAATTATCAAAGAACAATTATCAATGTGCAATGAGCAATACTGAATAAGACCTATTAGTCAAAGTAGAAGTACCTGTATTCATCTTGTCATCCTGTAAACTAAAAAAACAAAAGAAAATGACCAACTTCCTAAAACCCGCCTTCTTTGTAGGCTGCTTCCTAGCCCAACTATCCCTGTTCGCCCAACCCATGAACAGCGCCCTCCAAACACCCTCAAGTCCATCCGTAGCCGCCATGAACTTTGGCAAGCAAGCGGAAATCAATACCAACTTCTACACTGGTGCCGCTGGCTACACCTTGGGACTCTGCACCGTGTCCGACGCCACAGTAAACCACGCCGTTTCCCTAGTCTATAACAGCTCCAATCGGGTATCCGAATTGGCCTCTTCGGTCGGTTTGGGCTGGCATCTAGCGGCGGGTGGTTTGATTACGAGGCAGATTCTATCGCTCGAAGACGACGATAGCAGCAAAGGCTTTTACCACCAAGGCAGTAGCCTAAATAACACCCATTTTGACGACGTAGCTGACGCTGACCGTGATGGAGAAAGCGATATCTATACGGTTTCTTCGGGCCCAATGACCTTTAAGTTTATCCTCGACAACAATAAGATTATCCATACCCTACCCCAATCGGACGTCAAAATCACGCCCGTTTTGGACACCGACCAAAGCTTTCGGGGCTTCAAACTACAATCGCCCACCGACGGCATGGTGTATTACTTCGGCTACCATCCCGTGAGTGGGGCGGACGCCCGAGAATACACCGACGTCAACGACATTCGCCAACTCAGTTCGTGGATGCTGACCCGCATCGAAAGTTTTGATGGCTTTCACTTTGTCAATTTTGAATACGAAGCCCACAACTACCGCTTTTTCAGCTTGCCTTACTGCACCAAAACGGGCTATCGGGACAATGGGACGACGAAGTTTACCAATTTAGAATGTGGCGACGACTACGGGCCTTTTGTGGACAATAAAATCGACGGCTGGATAATCAAACGCATCGTCGGTCGCACCAAAACTGTTACCTTCGACTATTTTAATCGAACTGACCTGTGGCCCAACGGCAATCAACTGCCCGTGGGCATCAACAAAATCACCGTCGAAGATGGTAACTTTTGCTACCGTTACGACTTGACCCACGACTATTTCGAAGATAAAGGTACGCAAATCGTGACGCCCACCGAACGCCGTTTACAGTTGACCCAAGTCCAGAAACGGGCCTGCTACGGCGGCTTATTCGAACCGCCTTACACTTTCGAATATCACGGGTATAATAATCCCGACGGCAGCTCCTTCTTTGCGAGCATTTTGAATAAAAATAGGGATCATTGGGATTTTTACAACTACCACTACGACCAGACTGTTCCCGCCCCCGTTGATAATAACGACTATGACGATTTAATCCCCAACACCATCAAGGTGACGCCCAATGGAACGGTGCACGCCGCTAGTTCGGTCAATCGAGAAAGTTATCACAACGCTCAACTCATCGGTGCTTTGAAAAAAGTCACGCTACCCAGTCGGGGTTCAGTAGAAATAGCGTACGAATCCAATACGGCTTTTAAATACGACCCAACGCCCGTTCCCGTTTTTGATATTACGAGCTGTTTTTGCCAGTGCGGCGGCGTGCAGACCGAAGACCGCAGCATCGTCATTGACCCACAATTATTGGTCACGGGAACGTTCGAACTGTGCATCAATCCGACGCTCAATATTCCCGAATGTTCGGGCTACAGCACGACCAATAACGAAGCCCGTATGAATGTCTATAATAGTGTTGGACAACTACATTCAACCATCGCTTTTGACAGCCCCACCGAGGACTGTATCACAGGGGATTTGAGCGATTTGGTCAATCCCTTTACGGGCGGCTTGCAGGCGGGTGAGTCCTACCGTTTCGAAGTGCGGTCGCAGAATGCCAGCGCCGATTTGTACGTGTCCTATTTGTCAAGCGGTAGTAACGTTACCGTTGGTGGATTGCGGGTCAAACAAACCACCACCTACGCTGGCCAGACCGATACCAACGGCAACGAAGACCACACCAACGACATCATCAGCACCTACGAATACAAGGATTCCCTCCATCCGACTCGGTCGAGTGGCATCCTCTTCAACCAACCCCAGTACGGCTTTTTGCTCAACGATTATTCGGTCTTGTTCACTTCGTCTAGCCTCCTTCCACTATCGGGTTTTGCGGGGTATCATATTGGCTATACTTCAACCGTCATTAAACACAACGGCAACGGAGAAACCCGCTACACTTTTTTCACCGAAGACACTACCAAGATTTACGAACGCTACCCCATTCGTCCCGACCCGATTCGCCTCGAAGCGGGGGCGCTCAAAAGCCAACAAACGCTCCACCAAAACGGCACGGTGGAAGCCAGCACCGACATTGTGCGCTACGACCAAGACGGCTACACGATGGTCAGCGGCTACACCTTTAAGTCGCAGCGCCTCCCTACTTTTAACGGCAGTTCGCTAGTCAATCAAGTCCACACTACCCAGTACGTTTCCCGCACGGGCACTTTTCGCAACGGACAGGTCATTACGACCAAAGACGGCGTGAGTAGCACGACGGATTACACCTACCATCCGACGATTTTGGCGCCCAAAACGATTACGACCACCAATAGCGACGGCAAACAAACGGTGGTGGAAATGAAATACACGGTGGACCACCCTTCGCTGTTGATGAGGAGTAATTTTGAACTAACCAATCGGGTGGCGATTCCCTACGAAACGATTACCACGGTGGACGGACAACAACTGGACGGCACTAGAACTAGCTTTGCCTATTTTGACGTCAACGGCAAAAATCCTAACGAGATTTTTCTGTTGGGTGGTCTCATTCGCCCTTACAAAACTTGGCGCTTCGAACGGACGTGGCGAAGCGGCGTACTCCAAGGAGGGTCGTGGAATATCCAAGAATACTTTGACACCTACACCATCAACGGTCTGTTGGAGACGTGGCGCAAACCGGGCTGGTCGCCCGAAATTTATACCTACCAAAATCGACTGCTAACGAGCAAGAACTTTCGGGGATTTGTCAAAAATTACGAGTATTTTCCGAATAGTTCGCTACTCAAAAAGCTAACCGAAGTCGATGGAACGAGCGTCAGTGCGACCTACGACGATTTGTGGAGAACTCGAACCGTAACGGACGACTGCAAAAATATCGTTAGCACTCTCGACTACCATTTTTCGACGGGTGGGACGGATAAAAACTACGTCAAAACGACCATTGATTATCCCACGCCCAATGTGTATAGTCAGTTGGATATATTGGAAACCATCGCCTACAAAGACGGCCTGTGGCGCACCGAAGCGACGGTACAAAAAGGCCAAGGCCCCGATAATTCCAATGATGATATTATCTCCGCCGTTGAGTTCGACAAATGGGGCCGACCCTACAAACAGTTCGAACCGCAACTACTCTCCAACAACAACGGTGCTTTCCAACGACCACAAAGTAATTGGAAATATAGCCTCACCACCTTCTACGCTTCGCCGCAAAATCGACCACACACGGTAACGGGACCCGATTGGCATCCCACAACCTACGAATACGGTCATAATACACTGGCCGACGGGGTGACGATTGACTCAACCACTACGCCCTACGCCGAAGGCGAACTGTTCAAAGTAACGGCCATTGACGCCAACGGCAATAAGACGATTACCTTTCGGGATAAAATCGGCCGACCTGTCCTAAAACGGCGTACCAACGGAGCGGAATTGAGCGCCGTGAATTACGATACGAAGGCTATTTTTGATGATAAAAACCGCAAGGTATATACCCTGCCGCCGGGCACCACGATTGCCGACAAAGACCTGCTGTTTTTCTGCGAATACGACCGAGAAGACCGCAAGCGCAAGGAATACGTGCCGGGCAAAGCCTTGATGGAATATTTTTACAACGAGCAGGATTTGCTCATTGCCCAACGGGACGGTTACATTCGGGCGCATCCTAACCACCGTTACTACGTGTTTCACTACGATAGTTTGGGTCGGGAAATCCAGTCGGGTTTTTACAACAGCAATCTGCTGTACCCCGATTTTGGTCACGTACCAACCACGCCGCTCATCGAAACGACTTACGGCACCGCGCCGCACGAAAAGGATAAAGTTAAAACGGCTAGAACGAAGATTTTAGACGGCAATAATAACTGGCTGGAAAATACCAATCACTACAATCTTTGCGGTCAACTCGTCAACCAAACGGGCAATAATCACATCAACTTAATTCCGACCGCCGAATCGACCGTTATCGGCTACGACGGGGCGGATAATCCCATTACGACGACTTATAATCACAACGCCTTTGGGAATAGCTTTGCCACTACGACCACCGAAACGCTGGACTACGCAGGTCGAGCCAGAGAAAGCCGTTTTCAAGCCAATGGCAGTCCCTTTTATACCCTCAACCGTAAGTTCTACGACGAAAAGGAGCAACTTATCCGCAAGTTGCAGGGAAAAACGGGCATTGCTAATCCCGTCCAAGGGTGGTTGCAGCAGTACGATTATACCTATTTGGAAAACGGATTACTCCATAAAATCAACTCGGCGAATTTGACGGGCAATCAGCGACCACTGTTGGATTGTCCCGTAGGTTTACCAAATCCGGGCTTCCCCGCTTTGGGAACAGACTTGGACACAAAAGACCTATTTTATTTGGAACTGGCCTACGACGTGCCATTCAATGGAACAAGCTCCACGAGTCAAAAAAACGGCAATATCACGGGTATCAAATGGCAAGTAAGAGGGCGAGAAAAGCAGGGCTATTCGCTGCACTACGACCTTTACAACCGAATGACCAACGCCGATTATTTTGATGAAAACAGCAGTGGAACGGTCAACGAATCGGGTATCTACGACGTGGCGCTGACTTACGACCAAAGGGGCAATATCCAAACGTTAAGTCGCTACGGTTTGACGCCAAATAGTAACTGTTACGAAGAGACGTTGATTGACCAATTGGACTACGAATATCGAGATAGTAACCGTTTGGCTTTAGTAAAAGACGCTGCTCCCTGTCCCGATAATCAGTACATCACTCCAACCATTGACAATAGCCAATTGCACGCTGCCAATACCAAAATCGAAGCGGATAACCTGATTAACAGCAGCGTCAATGTGACTTACCGAGCGGGGCAAGAAATTGTATTATCGGCGGGTTTTCGAGTTCCCGCAGGGATGAACTTCACCGCACAAATTGGTCCCTGTCCACAAAATGGTTTTGAAACGGGCGGCTACTCCCAAAGAAGCGCTGATACCAGTCATTACGATGTTAACGGGAACTTGGCCATCGACCCGCAAAAGGCCATTTCGATGACTTACAACCATTTGGATTTACCCGAACAAATCCTGCTGGCGGATGGAAAAAGTGTTACCTTCGTATATAGCGCCGACGGGACACTGCTGTCCAAAGAAGTCAAAGATGCCGAGGGCAATCGGCTATCTATCCGAGACTACATCGGTGGGGTGGAATATCTGGACGGCGTTTTGGAAAGCATTTACCACGCCGAAGGGCGACTACACTACGTGAACGGTACACCGCAGATGGAGTACACGGCGAGTGACCAAGTGGGGAATACGAGACTGGTGTATGCTGACCTAAATAATGATGGAGTTATTAATACGCCGAGCGAGATTTTGGATGAGGTGCATTATTATCCGAATGGGTTGAAGATGGAGGGGTATTGGATGAATAGTACTCGCTTTCGCTATACGTTTAATTCGATTGAGGCGGTGGAAGAGTTTGGGTTGAATCTAAACATGGCTACTTACAGGACACTTGACCCTGAATTGGGAAGGTGGTGGAGTGTTGACCCCAAAGCAGATTTATTAATGGGATTATCCCCCTATAATTCCATGAACAATTCACCGATGGTTTACAACGACCCAGAGGGTGATATTGCTCCATTAATTCTTGCGGGTGCGGCAATAGCGGGTGGGGCGATTAACGTGGCAACTCATTGGAATGAAATAAATAGTGTAGGTCAAGGCTTAGCAGCGTTTGGTATTGGTGCGGCGGGTGGTACAGTAGCAGCGTTAACGGGAGGTACAGCAGCACCAGCATTGGGCTTAGGTTCAACTGGACTCGTTGCAGGATTTGTTGGAGGAGCTATAGGAGAGGCATTTGGAGGACCTGTAACGGGTGTGGGAAATGCGCTCGTTTTCGGCGATGAATACACTGGAAAAGATTGGGCAAAGGGTATTTTGTGGGGAGCCATTATTGGTGGTGGATTAGGGGCTTTGGATGCAGGCTTACGTGGCTACGACCCAGTTTTAGGAGACATCAATTTGGGGAAAGGAGGTACGGTCATTAACAGTGGTAGCTCGGGAATCGGAAACAGTGGAAAAGGGACGTATAAAGGGCCAGATTATATGTGGAGTGGAGATGATTTGGGCAGTATTTATAATGCGGGGGATAATGCGGGGCCGCAGGTGGTTGTTAGGGCTAGTGGAACTGGAGGTGGCGGTGGTTTTCTGCCACGTTCTGCTTTAAGCCCCACTCACTTCATTACAAAAAGTAGAAAAGAAATGCAAAAGTTTTTAAATGATGTTAGAGCAAATGGAATACAAGAAACTATCAAATATGTTGAAGATGGTGGTAGAAAATATATTGTAGATGGACATCATAGGTTTTTTGCGGCACAAAAAATTGGTATTCAGCAGATTCCAGTGGAACAAGTACAGTTACCTTATCTTGGTTACAAAGATGTAACAGACCTTGTATTAGAAGGAAGAATGCCTGGATTTTGGAAATACATAAAATAATATATCATGGCAATTTGGCAATATAAATTCTACGTTTTCCCCAAAGAAAATTACGCAGATTATGCAGAAAATTTTAAAAAACTATGGCACTCTGAATATTTTGATGAAGGTATTTTATGGAAAACAAATAAAGTAGAGATAGATTTTTTTGATGAAGTCAATAATCTCTTAAAAAAAGGGAAATCTTGGAGTAAAGATTTAATAATATATGGAAAAGTGGAATCAGATTGTTTTGAAATTCTATGCGAGAACGGTTATGTTATTTCTGTATCTTTTAGAATTAACTATACTAATAATTATGATTATCTATTAAGTTCTCTAATAGATTTTTTTATACAAAATGGTTTGATTTTATTAGATGAGCAGTTAGAGTTATTACCCTTAAATTTTCTATCCATAAAGTCAGTTATAGAAAATGCACCACAAGTTGAAAAATATAGAATACTTTCGAGGCAAAGTGATAAAAAAATTGATGATACTAATTAGAAATACGTTTGATGCCTAATGTTTTGAAAAGAACCAAATTCTATCACGGAGGTAGTGTAGCTCCTAACGACACGATTATGTTACTCGCCTTTGGCGAAAGTAGCTATCGAGTTAATAAAAGTGATAAAGTACCTGCTGCTTTATCACTTTTCATTTTTGGTCAGTTAGCAGTTGCCCAATAGAAACTAGAGATTATATCGGTGGTGTAGAATATTTAAATGGTGTCTTAGAGAGTATCTACCATAGCGAAGGCCGACTGCATTATGTAAATGGCACACCACAAATGGAATACCAAACCAATGACCATTTGGGTAACACTAGATTGGTCTATGCCGACTTGGATAACGATGGAATTATCAATACGCCCAGCGAGATTCTGGACGAAGTGCATTACTACCCCAACGGCTTAAAAATGGAGGGGTATTGGATGAACAGTCAGCGATTTCGTTATACGTTCAATGGAATCGAGGAAGTCAATGATTTTGGGCTGAATGTAAATATGGCAATGTATAGAACGCTTGACCCAGAGTTAGGAAGATGGTGGAACGTTGACCCCGATGCTACTATGTTTGGAGGATTATCTCCTTATAATTCGATGCTCAACAGTCCAAAGGTTCACAACGACCCCAACGGAGATAACCCTATATTAATCGGAGCAGGAATCGGACTAATACAAAATGGAATCAATAACCTCTCCAATGGACAGAATTTCTTTCACCGTGGGGCAAAAGCATCCATTATTGGTGGGGCGCAAGGAGGTATATCGGCGGGGATTGGCGGAGGCGCCAATGCCTTGTCCGCGAATTTAGGTCCATTGGGAGTAGGGCTATACCAAGCAGGAGCGCACGGTTTGACCGCAGGAGTGTTTTCTTCTATGGGTGGAGGAAACTTTGGTAGCGGTTTTTTGAGCGGAGTAGCTAGTTCTGGCGTTAGTTCTTTAGTAGGTAGTGACAATCCGTTTATCCAAATTGCAGCAGGAGGGTTGAGTGGTGGTTTAGGGTCAGTAGCTGGTGGAGGTAGTTTTCTTGATGGATTTGGTCAGGGTTTGATTACGAGTGGGTTAAATCATGCGGCGCATAGCATACTTTCAGGAGGTGGGCCACCTTGGGAGTATAATGGTGAATCATACAGTTCAAAAGAAAGTTTATTGATGGCTATTTTAATAGATGAATCATTTAATCAATTTGGCATTAAAGATTTAGCCGCAGTTGGAGGGATTTTAGTTGGTGCAAATATTATTCCTACTAGAGGAAAGTTAGGTGGTGCAATACCTAGGACATCAGTTGCTTCAATCTTAGCTAGAAAAATACCAGGTAATTTTCCATTTAGCGTACCAACTTTAATCGGATTTCCTAGAATAGGAAAAGGGTTAAGAACAAGATGGGTTAAAAATATAGGGACTTTTGTGGGTAGAGGTATTCCTGTTATAGGTTGGGGTATCTTAGCGTATGATGCAAGTATGATTACTTACAGAACTTATCAAACTTATAATAGCATGGTCAATGAATAAAGAGAATATAGCAAACGAAATTAAAGAAATTATACATTCCAAATTTGGGCTTGATACCAATGAGATTACAGAGGACTGTAGAATTGAGGAAGATTTAGATATAACAGGAGTTCAAGCAGAGATACTTCTAGAAACATTGGTTGATAACTATAAGATTGATTTATCAGGATTTAAGTTCGCTAGATATTTTGGAGAGGAAGGATTTGACCCTTTAGGTATCAGATTTCTACTTCACAAGATTTTCAGAAAACTAATAACGAAGAGGTCATCACACGAATTAACAATAGTTGATTTAATAAATTGGATTGAGAGAGGTCATTGGGTTGACCCTCCATCTTGAAAATAGCGATACCTGTCTGGCAGTTTTAATAATTGATAGATACGGTAATAATAAGTTGCTGAACGACGATATTGGAAAAACACTATCATTATACGGTACTCTCTGTCGGATGAATTAGGGGTCTAGTGCACAACTTATAATTCACTAATAAATGACTGATAAAGAAATTCTAGATAAAGTTATATTGATAGCCTCAAAGTATAGTGGTATCGAGACTGATAAATTGCATGAAAATTCTTCTGTGAATTTTGATTTACAAATTGATGGAGACGATATTGAGGAAATGATTGAGGAAATGATTGAGGAAATAAATAAGGAGTTTGTTTTAAATTTTGATGGATTCAATTTTAGCCGATATTGAAAGTGAGATAAATTTTTTTTCAGCATTATCAAAAATTATTTTTAAACGTACTTCAAGCGAGAATAATTATGATTTTAAACTTGGGGATTTCGTTAGATGGATAGCTAATGGATATTGGAATGAGTATGACCCAAAACGATAAGGTGGTTAAAAATAAGGACTCAAATATATGGTTTACCATAAAAGGATTAGCCATTGATTTTAATGGCCCTTATAAATTTGAATTGACGAGAAATACAAAAATTGAGGAAGAGTTGCACATAACGGGTGATTGTGCGAATGAGTTTTTAGAGAAATTTGTTGAAATATTCGAAGTGAATCACGATGGTTTTGAAGCAGCAAAATATTTTGATGCAGAGGGATTTGACCCATTGGGAATTAGCATATTGATTTGGAAAATCATGGGTTGGAAAAGGGTGAAGAAATCCAATCATGAATTAACCCTCGGCGACCTAGAAAATTGGGTAATAAGAGGATATTGGCTTAATCCCGAAGATGAATTAGCTTAAAACTAGGTTTACAAAACATATTATCTCACATTGCGAAATGTCCCTGCCTCTATATCTTCTTCTGTGACTAGTCAAGGCTAGTTTTTGAGCGTAGGGCTTTTGAGAAACATGGTATGCCCCGATTATTATTAGATGATTTAAAGCCTTAGAAATCGTAAAACAACAAAATGTTGTACCTATGCTTTACTTCAGTGAAAAAAGGAGTTATGAAATAAATCATAACTCCTTGATTTTCAGCGTAGCGCGAGGCAGGCTTGAACTGCCGACCTCAGGATTATGAATCCTGCGCTCTAACCAGCTGAGCTACCGCGCCGAATCTGCATTTTTCAAATGCGAGTGCAAATATAAATAGTTTAGAGGGATTAAAGCAAGTTTGGACAGGGAATAAATTCACTTTTGTCAGGGTTTGAATTTGAGGCCCATGCGGAAACGAAGGAATTGATTAGTATTGAGGACGACTTCTTGCTGGCCGTTATTGGTCGTTTGGAAAGTAGCGACGGCTTGGATTTGGGACGCTTGTAGTAGTTGCTCCATTTTGGCAGCGGCTACGGGGACGAAGGTCGTACTGGACACCTTGGCTGTTACTTGCCCATTGGTATCTACGCTTGCGGCGGGAACCAGATTCGTCGTCGCTTCAAAAAGAGAGTCCAATATTTGCTGATTATTGTCCAAAAAGAAAAACTGTAAATCGGCGGCGATGGGTAATTCATTATCTACAATCAATTTGAACTCGCCTTCCGATAGGTCGTCGATTTCGTCGAAGGGCGTATCGAAGATTTCGACGGCTACAAAGTTTTCCGTACGTCCGACGACGGGTACCTCTACGACTACTTCGGCTCGAAAACTACTGGTATCTTCCAAAAAGGCAATTAAATTTTCGTCATTGTCGGGATTGGTAATGGCCGTCAAACCGTATTCAATTTCCGTTAATTGGGCGTCAAATACCTCGACAATATTGGAGTTGGTGTAGTCTAATTGCAACACGGTCGTCTTGCTTTGACCTCTTTCCGTAGGAAAATTAATGTTTACCCCGTCGATAGCCGTTGGGTCAATCGGCATATCTCCCCGCTGTGTTCTTCCTCGTAGTACGTCAATTTGGGTACGAATAGGCACGCCGAAGGAACTTTGAATGGTAGCCGTAATCGTTGGCTCGGAGAAAAATAGTTGACCATTGACCACTCGGTCGTCGTACAAATCAATGGGAATCACTTCGGTGGATAGTGGAAACATTTCTCGCCCCCAATTGCCTTGCACAAATTGCAGCACGGGACGAGCCAAAACGCCTGCATTCTCTAAAAGCGTTGGATTGCCCGCTCCGTCTAAAGCGGTGTAGCGAATTTCCAGTTGATTGCGTGTGGGTTCAAATGTGTAGCCCGATAAATCTAGAGGAACGGTCGAACCGTTGCCCCCACCCGTTCGGACCGTCAACACTTCTCCATCAATACTTAGTTGAGGTAAAGTGAAGATAATCTCCTCGACTTCATCGGTCGGTTCGTAACGAAACAAAAGGCTGCCCTCAGCAATAATGGCTTGGTCTAATATAATATTGGCGGGCAACTCGAACGGTAGTAGCGTTAGTGTATCCGTCAATGCGGTGACGATGGGTAAATCTAGGGTTCCTAAAATGTCTTCCGTGGTTACCACAATGGGCTGATTGTCGTAGCGAAAAACTAGACTACCATCGGGCTGTACCAACAGGGATTGACCGGGAATATCTCCGTTCCATAAACTTAAAAAAGAAACGGCTCCCGATTCAATAATGGGAATCGCTATTTCTCCTTCGTAGGCGACATTCTCAACTTCTTCCGAAATTTGGCCACAGCCAATAAGAAATAAACCAATGGTTAAAAAATAGGTAAACGATATTTTCAAAATAGGTGATTTGTAACGGTAATTAGAGACAAAGAATGTTTGGTAAAGATAACGGCGTTGTAGCAGTAAACTGTGTTGTTACCTACAAATATTGACAAAACCGACGGGAATTATCATTTCAAGGAAATAAGAAACGAGTAAAGAACAACTTTTAACAGCTATTTAAAACTTTAGCCAGACTAAAACAGTAACTTGCGGTCGTTTGTTATAGTCTAAAATGAGGAACCTTTTTTTGAACTACCTTACAATTATAGTAACTACTTAGGACTATGAATTTTTACCACAAAGCACACAAAGTCCATGGAGTTTTTCGAGCGCAGTTTGTTCATTTTCAAATTTGAAGAAATAAATTGACCAAAATAAGTATGGTTTAACCGAGTAGTAGGTCAAAGCTGTGCTCGAAAAAGAACTTTGTGTGCTTTGTGAGCTCTATACCTTTGTGGTAAAAAACAAGTGGTAAGTAGTTACCAGTTACAAATATTCCAATATATGAAAAAGCTATTTCTTTTTGCCTTATTATTTACTGTTTCTTTGGGTGTTTCCCAAGCACAAGACGCCGTAGCGGAGACTACTACAACGCCTACTGAAACGAAAAAAGAAAACCTATGGAAAACTTTAGCCAAAATTACCTTTAAAAAAGAGTACGACGAATTGATGGGCTTCAAAATAGATGTTCCCGTTTTTAGTGAAGCCATTCAAAAATTGGAGGGTAAGGAGGTAACGGTCAGAGGCTACATCATTCCCGTCGAAGGTTACAAAAGTCACAAAGAATTCATCTTTTCGGCTTTCCCTTATAATATGTGTTTTTTCTGCGGCGGTGCGGGGCCAGAAACGGTGATGGAAGTATTCTCCAAAGAACCCATCGAATATACCGCCGAAGCGGTGACTATCAAAGGTAAATTGGAACTCAACGCCGATGATATTAACCGTTTGATGTATGGGTTGACCGATGTAGTTTTGGTAGAAGAATAGGGTTCATGGGCAAAATAGCGGTACTTGTAAAAAAGGTGTTTTCAAGATTATTGCAATAAATAGCACAGGACTGCCAAAATCAAAATGTATATTGGTGATTAAAGGAAGTTTTCCTAACTTACCATTCAATACCGTACACTTTTCAGGCTTGATAGTCGGTATTCTTAAAAATACCGCCTATCCTTTTTTATAATTCTAAGAAATGCCTACTATCTTTTTTTAGTAACTGAGGATAGGGCCTATTTTCAAAGAATAG
Organism: Bacteroidota bacterium; assembly: GCA_039024375.1. Taxonomy (GTDB): domain Bacteria; phylum Bacteroidota; class Bacteroidia; order Chitinophagales; family Saprospiraceae; genus JAFMDF01. Next base: position 932 of record JBCCQK010000008.1, on the reverse strand, counting down.
ACCCTATCATCATTCACCTAAGCACTAAGTAGTTATAAAAGTGTACGGTAGAGAAATTTACGAAGTCAATTCAACCACTGAGCAAGTCTCAGAAAAAGATTTTTTTACTCTTAACCATCCAACATTCACCCCACTTTCCATGACAAACCCCAATTTTGTTCGCCTAAAGCAATATCTTCCAACGGTATTATCCGCATTTTTATGCGTACTACTTCTCACCAATTGTGGGGAGGAAGACGTAATCCCACCAACGTTCCGTGCAACGAGCATCGAATTCACTTGCAATCGGGATAAAAGTGAGTCGTTTAGAGTGGACGAAACCATCGTTTTTACCATTAAATTAATTACCGACTCAAGTGTGGGTATTGGCCAATTTACCATTCTAAAATCGGGACAGGAGTTATTCTCCAAATCTGATTATACGGCCAATGAAGTCAACTTCCAATTCACCTACGATACGACCAAGGAGGATTTGGAAGCTGGCGTAGCTGATTTTACTTTTGAGTTAACGGATAAAAATGGCACCGTGGAGCGAGAACGTTCGATGGTAACCGTAGCCGTTGATTTTCCGATTACGATTGCCCAAATTAGACCCAACGCAGGGTGGTCTTTTGAAACGGATATGGCCGTTGATGGTATGGACGCCGCCGCTACCGATATACTTCAAACGGATAGTGTGGCCATCACGGTCTTTACGCTTTGGAGTTCGCCGAACAGAGGGCAGTTTTATCTTTTGCCCGAAGAAAAAGCCGTTGACTTTTTTGATATTAATCTAACTTCAGAAAGCGTCGAAACGGCCATTCAAGGAGTAGAATCAGTCGGGAAAATAGACGTTACTTCTGGAGGTCCTTTTGTGAATGGGCAAGTTATCTTTAAGTCTAGCTCATCGGAGAACTTGATTATTATTGACCATTCTAATTTGCAGGCGTCGA
>JBCCQK010000007.1:0-47378 GCA_039024375.1 Bacteroidota bacterium | reverse complement strand
TGCAGCCTACTTTTATTGCTGTGCACCTTGACTAGCATAAAGGCACAACGAACCTTGGAAGTGGTTATCCTATCGGATGCAGCCGAACAAGCAAATCATTTCTTCGAAGAGACTATAAAGACAGAGATAGGCGCTTTATTAGCTTCCCAATATCAACTGAATTTTACCGAGGTCTACACTAATGGAGAAATAAGTAAGATAAACAAGGAGATTACGGGCATTTATACCCAAAATCAGACAGATGTGCTGATTGCAACGGGCATTATTTCTGGTAAAATACTTTCGAGTCAAAGCACTTTTCCCATCCCATCCATTGCTTCTGTTCGACTAAATAACAATACTAATTCTGATTCGCAACCCAATAAAAGCACCAGCGGCATCTCCAATTTGACCTACATTCATTCTCCTTTTAAAGTTAAAGAGGGGATGGAGAAATTGCGGGAAATTTGTCGTTGCAAAAAAATGGCTGTATTGACCAATCCTACGCTTTTGGCAATAGGGATGAAGGAGGCCAACCGTTATGCTAAAGCAGAAATGGAGATGGAGTGGTTGGCCCTTGAAACCAATTTAAGCAGTACGGTTTCCAAAATTCCAGCGGATGTAGAGGGGGTCTATATTTTATCGCCCTTATCGAATTATACTGCTGACGAAATCAAACAATTTTTTGGGCAAATCAATGAGCGCAAGCTGCCGTCTTTTACTTTGTTGGATGCCCCTATGCTTGAATTGGGTGCTTTCGCATCTTTTGCGGCAAGCGATAATTTAAAGAAGATACCTCGACGGATTGCTTTGAATGTAGAGCAAATTGCCGAAGGCAAAAACCCAAAAGATTTGCGGGTCGATATGGAAACCTTTACCCATCAGCTAATGGTGAATATGGAGACGGTGAATAAGATTGGGAAATATCCCAATTGGCGTGTTCTGGACAATGCGCTTTTAACCAATATCAATCAACCGAGTACCACCAGAGTCCTCAATCTAAAAGCGGCCATTGCGGAGGGGATTCAAAATAATTTAGGGTATCAAATTGAAGCGAAACAGACCCAAATAAGTACCAAAGAAGTGAGTTTGGCAAAAAGCAGTTATTTGCCTCAATTAAATGCAGAAACAACGGGATTTTTTTTAGACGAAAATACGGTCAATGGTTCTTTTGGGACAGCAGGTGATTTTAACTGGACAGCGGGTGCTGCTTTCTCTCAATTGATTTTGTCAGAACCTGCTTTAGCCAATATTGCCATTCAAAAATTATTATTAGAAAGTCAGCAACAAGTGCAAAATCAATCCGAATTGGATGTTATTTTGGAAGTGGTGCAACGCTATTTCAACTACAGACAAGTTTTGGCCGTCGCTGATTTACAAAATGAAAACATCAAGGCGGTTAATCAAAATTTAACCATAGCCAGTAATAAAGAAAAAGTCGGTTACAGCGGTGCGAGTGATGTGTATAGGTGGCAAACCGAATTGGACTTGGCAAAAACGGATTTGTATGCCACCAATGCACAACTCAAAGCGGCGGGCTATCAATTAAATGAAACGTTGAACCGACCGATTGGTGAAGTTTTTACCATTGAAAACTCGGAAAATATCAATCAATTGATAGAAGGGATAGATAAGGTGTTGATTGACTTAATTCAAAATCAGGCGACTTTAAATCAATTCGCTGATTTTATGGTGCAGGAAGCCCTACAAAATTTACCCGAAATCAAGCAAATAGAATTAGCGATTGCGGCGCAGGAACGCCAAATAAAATCGAATAAACGCGCCTTTTATTTGCCGACGGTGGCTTTTGTCGCCGATTATGACTATCCCTTGGCAACGGTAAATCCGGGCGAATCCCTGCCTATTCCAGATTTGGAGATAAATAATGAGCCATCTTGGAATGCTGCTTTTAGTGTGTCGATACCCCTTTTTGCTGGCGGTTCAAGAAAATATCAAAAAGAGCAAACCACCGTTGGTTTGTTTCAACTGCAAGACCAGAAAAAGGATTTAAGCAACTTACTGGAATTACAAGTGCGGTCGAATTTGGAAAATGTCAACGCCGCTTATAATAATATTCGATTGACGAAAAGTGCCGCCGAAGCAGCAGCAAAAAATACCACCATTGTGCAGGATTTGTATAAATCGGGGCAAGTTGATGTGATTACTTTAGTAGATGCTCAAAATGCTTTATTGAGTGCTCAAATCAATGCTACTAATGCGACCTATCAATTTATGATAGACTATTTTTCATTGCAACGTTCTGTGGGTAGCTATGCTTATTTGGCTACCGAAACACAAAGAACCCAGTTATTGCAACGGTTTTTAAATTTTAAAAACAAGTAACTACTTTTCGACCCAAAAGGGGGTATTTTTGAGAGAAAAATTGAAAATTTTTCTCTCAAAAATACCCCTCCTAAGTAGTTATAAAAACAACTAATTATGAGAGTATCTATGGTACTATTCATGGTACTATGCTGCCTATCCTGTCAGGAAAAGACCGTAAAGACAGAAGCAACCATCCGCTCCGTCAAATATGCAAAAATTGAAAAATCTGCGGGGCAGGAAACCCATACCTTTTCTGGTTCAGTAATCGCCAAAAATGAAGTGGCTCTTAGTTTTAAAGTGGGAGGCACCTTGAATGAGGTAAAGGTGAAGCTGGGCGATAGGGTCAAAAAAGGGCAACTTATTGCTACCCTAGACCCAACGGAATATACCATACAGTCCAATCAAGCGGTTGCTCAAAAAGAAGGAGCCATAGCTAGTGAGCAAAGCGCAGCCGCTAATGTCAAATCGGCGGAATCACAACTCATCAATGCCCAATCTTCCTACGACCGAATCGCCCGATTGTACGAAAACAATAGCGTTGCCTTGAGCGAATATCAGCAAGCAAAAGCGAGTCTGGATGCAGCGAAGGCGCAATATGAGTCCGCACAGTCACAACTAAATTCAGCAAGTACGCAAGTTACCACCGCCGACCAGCAATTACGGTCAGCCACCAACCAAGTGAGCTATACCCGATTAAATGCGCCCATAAACGGGGTGATTACTCATGTTGCTATGGATGCCAATGAAATGGTAGGGGCGGGTACTCCGATTGCCACCGTAAGTTCGGTAGACCAAATGTTGGTCGAGGTGGGTGTTCCCGAAATATTTATCAGCAGATTTAAAAAAGGGCAGCCAGCCGTCATTCAACTCCCCTCATTATCTGGACAACGCTTTGAGGCAGCAGTTGTGGAAGTAGCATTCGCTTCGGGAACGACTACCACCTATCCCGTTAAACTGAAAATAATAAATCCAGTAGCAGCGATTAGACCAGGCATGGCTACGGAGGTGGATTTTACGATGGATAAGTCTCAAAAAATAACAAACAACCTCACCGTTGCTCCCATCAAATCGGTAGCAAGTGGGGCAAAAGGAAACTATGTTTTCAGGTTGGTTCAGGCCCAAGAAAAGGGGGCTTACCGAGCTGAAAAGGTGTCGGTGCAACTTGGGACCATCACCGATAGCGGATACATCATCAATAAAGGACTGAACAATGGCGATTATGTGGCGGTGGCGGGGCTTAATTCCTTGTACGATGGTAAAATCGTCAAACTCTTAGAAAAGTAGTCAACATGAATTTAACAGGATATGCACTGAAATTCAACCGAGTGACCATTATTGCGCTAATTGTCCTCCTCGTTTTAGGACTTTTGGAATACCGCCATTTATCGAGGGATAGCATGCCTCCTTTTGTGGTGCGAACAGCAAAAATAATTACCCAATTTCCGGGGGCAAGTCCAGAACGGGTAGAGGCCTTGATTACGGACAAGATAGAGAAAGTAATCCAAGAAATTCCAGAGGTCAAAACCATTACCAGCGGAAGTAGAACGGGCGTTTCGGTTATTACTATCTCCGTGCAAGACAATATACCAGCAGAACAATTACAAGCTGTTTGGGATTTGGCAAGAAGGCAAATAGATGGCATTAGAGCAGACCTACCCGATGGTATTTATGGCCCTAATCTGGATGATAAAGACATCGGGGTCGTTTTTGGAATTATCGTAGGACTGGAAGCGGATGGTTACGAGTACAATGAGTTAAAAGCATATGCCGATGATTTGCGAGATGACCTTATCGAACTGGACGATGCCGCAAAAGTAATTATTGGTGGAACGGTAGCGGAGCGGGTGTACGTGGAATACAACGATGCCAAGTTGGCTCAAATTGGACTCACCTCCACGCAGCTCCAAAATGTTATTGGTTCCAGCAATATCATTATTCCCTCGGGACAGGTCAATTTAGAAGAAGAAACAATTATTCTTGAATCCTCGGGAAACTTTGAATCGGTCGAAGCCATTCAAAATCTAGTCATTCCCATTGGTTATCAAGGGGAAACGATTCGTTTGGGAGATTTTGTTACGGTTAAAAAAGGATATGTTTCTCCAAAAGAATCCATTGTGAGAATCAATGGCAATCAAGCGCTTGCCTTGTATATCTCCTTAAAAAAAGGGGCTAATTTGATTGACTTGGGTAAAGAGGTAGATGAATTGATTCAATGGTATAATGAAGACAAATTGCCCCTAGGAATAGAAGCTAGCCGAGTGGCATCACAGGACAAAGAAGTTCAGCAAAAACTCGATGTTTTTATTAGTAATTTAATGCAGAGTATTGTCATCGTTCTATTGGTGATTTTACTCGTTCTTGGATGGAGAGCAGGGGTCATTATTGCCAGTCTAATTCCCGGTACCATCATCTTTACTTTTTTATGGATGGGCTTATTTGAGGTGGGTTTGAACCAAGTGACCCTTGCTTCTTTGATAATGGCTTTGGGCTTATTGGTGGACAATGGCATTGTGATGGTAGAATCTTTGCTAGAGAAATTACAAGAAGGGCAAACCCAATTCCAAGCAGCAGTAAATTCCGCCAAGGAATTTATGACCCCACTCTTAATATCTTCCTTAACCACCTGCGCCGCCTTTCTTTCTTTTTACTTAGCCGATGGCGCTTTGGGGGAAATGATGGGCAACATTTTCTTGGTGATTTCTATGGCATTGTTATCCTCTTGGTTATTTGCCTTTACCATTATTCCACTTTTTGCCACCTCCTTGTTGAAAGTCAAACAGGAAGGCCCTGAAGTAACCACCATTTTTGATAAATTAAGAGGCAGCTATAATCAGGTATTAAACTGGACATTGGACAAACCCGGACTAACCATTACTGCCATTTTGGTTTTGTTTATTATTTCAATCCTTGGATTTACCTTTGTTCCTAACGTTTTCATGCCACCCAGCGATAGGCAACTGGTGATTGTAGATATTAATTTTCCATTGGGTACTAAAATCGAAACAACTGACTCGCAAGTAGCCCTGATAGAACGCTACCTGAAAGATAGCCTACAAGTGAAAGAGGATTCGCAGGAAGGTATCGTCAATTGGTCTTCCTACATCGGCAAAGGACCAGAGGCTTATGATTTAGGCTATTTTGCTGGCGAAGCCAATTCGTCCTACGCCCACATGCTACTCAATACAACTTCCGATAAGGCGAACGATGTGGTCATTCATCGCTTGCGAGACTTTGTGGATAGCCATATTCAGGATGCTGCCATAAAAATTGGTCGCTTGGTAGGGGCAGGCGGGGCGGAAGCCCCCATTGAAATCAGAATTTCTGGCGACGATTCGGATGAATTATTTGCCATTGCTGAAGACCTTAATGCGCGCTTATGGCAAACGCCAGGGCTGATAAATGTATCCGATAATTGGGGGGCACGCAGCAAGAAATTATATGTAAACATTGACGATAATAAATTAGCTCGGTCGGGATTGACCAACCAAGACGTTGCCTTTTCTTTAATGACCTCCCTAAGTGGATTTGAGGTGGGCGAATTTCGAGACCAAGAGAATAGCATTCCTATCGTGATGAAACAAGCAGGAAGCGAGGACTTGGCGTATGCGGATATTCAGAATCTAAATGTATTTTCCCAAATGCAGGGAACGAGTATCCCTTTATCCCAATTGGCAGCCATGGAAGTACCGTGGCAGTATTCCAAAGTCTTAAGACGCAATATGAAACGCAACCTAACCATTCAAGTAGATGTGGAAGAAGGATACCTTGCCAGCGACTTGATGGAAAATGCAGTTCGTCCCATGATGCAGGAAGCGTCTAAAAATTGGGGACAAGGGTACACCTATGAGTTTGGTGGAGATGCCGAAGGCAGTAATGACGCTATGGGGGCCGTTATGCTTAATTTACCTTTGTCTTTTTTCATCATTATTATTTTACTCGTCATCCAATTCAATTCCATCCGAAAGGCAGGAATTATTTTAATGACCATTCCATTAGCGATGGTTGGTGTTACAATAGGGCTGCTGGCAGCCAATTCCTTCTTTAGTTTCACCGCATTTTTAGGAATTATTTCTTTGGCGGGTATTATTGTGAACGATGCTATCGTATTGGTAGATAAAATAGGAACGGAGTTAGCAGCAGAAAAAGGATTGATAGAAAGTATCCAAACGGCAGCGAATCATCGTTTTAGCCCGATTTTGCTGACTACGCTTACTACCTCCTGCGGGATGATTCCACTTTGGACGGGTGGTGGTGCGCTTTGGTCGCCGATGGCGATTACTATTATTTTTGGGCTGCTGTTTGCGACTATTATTTTACTGATTTTTGTGCCGGTGATTTTTAAATTGCTGTTTCGGGTTAAAGGAGCAACTAATAGATAATTAGCAAGCACTCCGCTTCAACAATTGATACTCCCCTTGTTTTTTAAAGGCTCGAATGGACATTCCTGTATATCGTTTGAAGGTTTTGGAAAGGTGGCTGACATCCGTAAAACTCAATTCCGTGGCAATTTCCGAAAGGGTATAATCCGAGTTGAGCAAACGAATTTCTACCAGTTTCAATTTAGATTTGATGATATATTCTCGTAAGGACATTTTTACTTTTTTGCGGAAAAATTCACTTAAATAAGTAGATGATAGTAAAAAAGTCTTAGCTAAGTGTTCCACTTTTAGTAATTCAGGTTTGTTAATATTCTCGTTGATGTAAGTTAATAATTTAGTTACTCGGTCATCCTGTTCTTCAGTAGTATCGGCGATTTCGTAAGCAGCACTTTGCTTGATATTTCGGAGCAGGATTTCTAATACACAAATCATCAAACTTTTAATCAAAGCAGGAGAACTTGATTGGTAATTCCTATTCTCCGCTAGAATTAAATCAATCAGCGCATAAATATGCTGTCTATCTAACTCATTGTGAATAATGTCACCTGGCAGTTGGTTGTAGTTGGATAATATGTAGGATGCCTCCTTAAACCATTCTGTTCTAATGGCAGTAGTCTGCTCGTTAATAATAAAAAAATCAGCTGTAAATTTTAGAAAAACGAATTTAGTGGGCGCATTGAAATGGTTAATAAAGTTCCTCAATTCGCAGCAATCACTACTTTTCTACAAAGCTGTTCGCGGTTAGTCTGTATCAATAGGGTATAAACGCCCGGCACTAAATTGTGCGTGGGCATCGTGTACTGAAAATGACCCGCAGCTAAAGTTGGGGTATTGACGGAAGCCCCAACCTTTTGCCCTTGTAAGTTGACCATTGACAGTTGAACGGTACTGGGTGCGGTCAGATTAAATTGAATAGTCGTTTCGATAGTGGAGGGATTGGGAAAAATTTGCAAATCGGTCAGTGGGCTATTGGAGATGCGGTTGGGGGGCGTTTCTTTGGTAGTCAAGTTTCTGTCCTCGGATGTATCGGCAGGCATCAGACCGTTGGAAATACCTTTACACACCCCGATGCGTGCGGTAAACGCACTGCCTGCTTCTACTGTGAAACCCGCCTGCAAGATAACGGAAGTGCCCGCTTCGAAGACGGTGGTACTACCGCTAGCGACGGTTCCCGCAGAAGTAATCGTCTCGGAGACGGCATAAAATCCATCCTTAATGGGGTTTCTATTCACCGTCATATTTGCCTTAATGCTGGTACTACTGTCGTTACAGTCGCCTTCCGCACGACTGTAGCCGTCGCCATCGTTATCGACTGCATCGTCTCCCCCAAAAGTCCAAATTCCACTGATAGTCTGGATGCCATTTTTAGTAAAATAGTTATCGGTTAGGTTATGGTCGTCAGGATAATCGGGAGCCCAACCCGCCGAACTATTGTAATTCCACGGAATTAGGTTAGCTTCGGGTAAACTGCTATTGTCTTCGTCAAAATAATAAAGGTCTAGGGTGGCATTGGCGCTGCCATCATTGGTGGTTTCGATAGCAAAATATCGGTTAATACTGGGCGTTGGCAACACTTTAGGAAAGCTACCGCGCCGAATGGTAGTTGTCCCTAAATTAGTAGCAGTCGTCAACACTAGGCCTATATTGCCCGGATTTTCCCCATTGGGGGCATCTAAATCTACCGTTTTGATAAGCTCTCCGCCCTCCGTACCGTATATGCGACTTGCTGCTCTTTCGGAACTGATGACACCGTTGAGGGTTAAATTACTCGCTACGAGGTCCAAATTACCCGAAGTCATGGTAATGGACGTACTGACGACAACGGGCTGGTACAATTCAACGAGACTAGATGTTTTGGCGATTTCGAGGGTGCCAAAGTTAGTAGAACCAGTTCCCGTGATTCGGCTAAGGCTACTTCCTACAAAGGACACTGTTGAGTTATCTCCAGTAAAGTTCCCGTCGTTGGTCCAGATATGCGTAATTTCATAGTTTCCGTTTCCGTAGGCTGAGCCGGAAGCTGCGATGGTTAAATCTCTCATCGTTACCGTTCCACGATTATCCAATTCGCCCGCAGCAGCGATTTCCATATCATTGCCACAACTGACCGAGTAATTGTTTAGCACAATTAACTTGCCACCGTTGATGGTAATATTTCTAGCAGACCAGCTTTGCTGGGTGATGAGATTACTATTACTATTTTCTTTATTCAAAACTACATCGTAAAAAACCGTTTCTTCCGTACCGGAAATGCCCCCAGAAGATGCGCCGTCAAAAATAACAGTAGAACTATTGGCAGTAAAAGTTCCCCGATTGATTAGTCCACTTAGCTGGTACACTCCACCGCCTTTTACTGTTCCACCCTGCCAAATATTCATACCGGACAAACCGTCATAAGTGCCCTTGTTATTTAAAGTACACCCATCTTGAATATTCAATGTTCTGCCCACTGCAGTAGAATCACTGGAAATAGTAGCCGTGCTAGAACCTTTGGCGGAGGGAAGAATATGAATTTCATCCGTACTGAGGGGTACTTCTTTAGGATACCAATTGTCCGCATTGGTCCACAGGGCATTGTCGCAACCCGTCCACACTTTATTCCACAGTCCAGTTAATATATATCCATTGTCATTTGTAATATTGAAACCTCCTCTAGAAGAATAAGGTTTGATGATTGTGCCGTAGTTGGTTTCAATATTACTGGTCTCTTGGTTTTGTTCTTCGATGAGACCATAGTTGGTTAAACTGCCCGCTTCATCAAAAATATTACCATCCGAAAGGTTTTTGATGATGGAGGTACATTCGTCGTTGGAAAAGGTGGCGTTGGTTTCGAGGTTGTGGATGGCGTTATCCCCGATGCTACCTAACTCGCCAATATCAATTCGTCCTTGATTAATAAAATCAGCATCTTCATTACGAATACCGTCCGCTCCACTACGATGGATGTAGATTTCCCCAGTTTCCGTATTCGTCAAAGTTTCCGAAGCGTGCAATAAACCATTGCCGTCAATGTAGGCATTCGCCCCAATAATGACCTTTCCCGAATTGGTGAAAATATTGCCCACAGAGTATATACCATGGCGAGTCGTTCGGTCGATTTGTAGGATACCAGTACTGTGGTTGGTAAATGTCCCTACGCCTTGGACTTTAGCAAGATAGAGTCCATAGTCGGTAATGTCCCCAGACGCTCCTATAATGATATTACCCCGATTAGAAAACGTCTCATTGGTAAAGATAGCGGAATCATCAATATTGTCTAGGTAAATACTTGCTCCAGCATTGTTGTTAAAAGTGGTGCTATTCAATATTCCTGTATTGCCAATCTTCGCAATTGCACCAAGCCGAATTTCTCCATTATTATTAAAATTCCTTCCAAAATTAAAAAGTCCAACCCTTGTGGTTCTATCAATATGGATAGTTCCCGTAGCGTAATTCGTAAACCCTCCATCATTTACAATTCCATCATCGTTAATGAGGGTGGTCGCTCCAATATTGATAGCTCCATAATTACTAAAATTACTGTAGTTGTATAGGGCCTCCGAGTCCGTATCATTGATATTGATGGTCCCAATTAGGATGTTGCTGGGTTCATTTTCATTATTTTGATTTCTAAAACCACTCGTATTGACCTTTATTCCCGTATCTCCAATCGACCCATTATTACCAATATTAATTATCCCTCCAGTGTTGGTAAAGAGGCTATTGGTTTCAATGGCCGAAGCTTGCGTATTGCTAATATTAATGGTTGCAATTTGGGGATTGAAGGGGTCGCTAGTGGAAATATTGTAGAATGCCCCATCTGCTAGTCGAATACCTACCCCTTCAATAGCTCGATTGTTACCAATATTAATCGTACTTCCAGTATTATAAAACTCTCCACCGTTCACCAAATATATCCCTCTGCCATCCAGATTGTCAATATTAATTCGGCCACCAACGCCGCCTCCAGAAGCGGTATTATTGATAATCCCTTCGTTGTAAATACCATTCTCTACGCCACCAAAGCCATCCCCATCAATATCGATTGTCCCACTATTGTTGACGGTTCCGTAATTTTCAATGGCCCCCAGCGCAGCAAAAGTCGTCAAGGTAAGCGTACTGCCTAGTTGCACTTCCAATTCGGCATCTTCATCAATGATGATGGCTCGGAGGTTGACGTTGATATCGATAATTGGATGGTTAGGAGTATTGGGCACCCAGACGGTAGCGCCCGTAGTTGGCACCGAATTACCTTCCCAATTGGAAGAGGTATTCCAATTGGAACTAGTATTGCCCGTCCAACGTTGGGCATCAACACTATTAGCGATAAAAAAAACAAGAACAAAAGTTAGGAAAGCATACTTCTTCATAATTAAGTCCAATTTAGATAGTGGGAGGTGGTCAATACACGGACAGTCAAACGCAGTTACCACGGCGTTTGATAGCAGGTGTGTTGAGTCTAACTCACTAGTAGAATTAAAAATTAAGTAGTCTTATGGCAAGTAGGTAGGCAGTTGGATTGTAGAATTATTCAATTGTGTTTATTAAGAACTAATTTGCCACCTTTAAAACAAATACAAAGTTAGGATGGAGGACCTTGAGCGGCATTCACTCTCGTTGCAAATCCTTTCGCTCAGGTTGCAATTCCATAAATACTTCCTACGATTCTCCTTATTCGTGGTTCCTAATTACTTATTTCGCTGGGTGGGATACCAAATTCTTCGGTAAAAGCGGTGGAGAAATAGCTAGGCGTTGTAAATCCGACATCGTACGCTACTTCCGAAACGTTCAAATCGGTCGTTTGCAAAAGACGGCGAGCAGTCTGTAGTCGAATGCTGCGAATGAGTAAGGTGGGCGCGTTACCCGTCAACGCTTTGACTTTGCGGTAAACTTGACTACGACTCATCCCCAGCGCTCGGCACAACTGCGGCATACCAAATTCCGCATCGCTGAGGTTATCCTGAACAATATTTTTAATCTTCGTAATGTAGGCATCTTCCATGATTTCCCGCTTTTCTTCCAACTGGATAGACGGGTCAAAGTTGCTGTAGTGGGCCTGCAATTTCTTTCTGAGTGCTAATAATTGCTCCAGTCGAATCAGCAACTCTCTTTCTTCAAAGGGTTTATTCAAATACACGTCTGCCCCTTGCTCCAACCCACTCAAACGGGACTCGATATCTGCTTTGGCCGTCAATAAAATGATTGGAATATGGCTCGTGCGCTCATCCTGTTTTAGCGTAGCACACAATTCCAAACCATTCTTTTTCGGCATCATGACATCACTGATAATAATGTCTGGAACTTGTTCAATGGCTTTAGCGATTCCCGCTTCGCCATCGTAAGCAATAACTAATTGATAGTGGGATTCTAAACAAGCTACCATAAAAGAGGCCATATCTCTATTGTCCTCTACTATCAATAGTTTGGGTAACTCGGTATTGGTATTTTGGGGAATAATGCCCTTATCAGGGGCAGTACTGGATATTACGCTTAAATCGTTCGAAGTGAAGGAAAGCTTATGGTCAATTGGCGCTCGTTGCGTGATGGGTAGTAAAACAGTAAAGGTCGTTCCTTGGTGGACTTCGCTTTCTACTTCGATGCTACCTTGCATAAGTTTCACCAACTCCTGTATCAAGGCTAAACCAATGCCACTCCCCTGTGGATTGGGGGTATTGGCGTGTTCAATTTGATAGTATCGGTCAAAAATATGCGGCAATTGATTTTTGGGTATGCCAACACCCGTATCTCGAACTTCGATTTTGAGTTGTTGCTGAATGGATATTCCCGATAAGGTAACGGTACCCTTTGCCTCCGTAAATTTTATGGCATTAGAAAGAAGGTTAGAGACGACTATCGTCAACTTATTGGCATCAAAATCCATCATCTTAGCGACCGTAGGCAACTCCATGACCAAATCAACCGATTTTTCTTCGGCTAAAGAATTATGAGCGGTACCAACGTATTTTAGGTAGGCAAACACATCGGCTTGAACCAGTTGAAGGCTAAGTTTATTATTTTCTAGCTTTCTCAAATCCAGTATCTGGTTGACTAAGCGCAATAGGTTTTGGGTGTTTTGTTCAATCATTTGCGTTCCTTTCCTTAGCCACTTATCGGGTTTTTGCCGGATTTGCCCCGCCATCCCTTTGATAATGGTCAGCGGGGTGCGCAATTCGTGTGAAATATTAGTAAAGAAGTGCGATTTGAAGGCATCCATTTCTTCTAGTCGCGCTCGTTCTTGTTGCTCCAATTGTAATTTTTGGTCTTGCAGCGTCGATTTGAGTTGCTCCTGTCTTCTTCTAAGTTGTTGCCCTTGAACAATCAGATAGGTGATGAATATACTCAGTGCTAGGGCAAATCCCAAGACGACTTGCCAAGTCCGTTGTCGGGTGATTTGATTATCTAGTACCCGTTTTTCTTGTTCATTCTGATAAAGTAAAGCCTGTTTTTCTTGTTCAAATTCGTAAGTGGTCTCTAAGCGGGTAATTTGCCGAGTTGTTTCCTCATTGAAGAGGGAATCCGTTAGTGCCATATGGGTTTCTAGGTATTCCAACGCCTGACGATATTGACCTTGCTCTACCAGTATTTGGTACAATTGAAAATTTGCGATTGATAATCGTTTCCGTCTTCCTTCAGCCGCTGCATTGTCGATTGCCAGCCGAAAATTTTGAATGGCTTGCGTTGGGCGATTGAGTTTTCGATTGACCTTCCCCAGACTTATTAAAGCTTCTGCTTCTAAAGCGTTGAGATTATTCTTCTTAGCAATGTCATAGGATTGATTCAGATAGAAGGTCGCAGAGTCTAATTGGTTGAGTTTTTCATAGCAATTACCTATGTTACAGAGCGGATTAGCTATAGAAACTATTAGATTTAAGTCTTTATAAGTTGCCGCTGATTGTCGGAAAAAGATTAGAGCAGTGTCTAATTGCTCCTTTAGCATGTAGTTTATTCCAATCGAGTTTAATATTTGTGCTTGGCTTTTAGCATTTTTATTGATTTGGGCTATCCCTAATGCCTTTTCAAAATAGTTTAAAGCCTCTTCTAAGTCATTATTATTTTGAAATATATTGGCCATTGACAATAAAATTACGGGTACCCGCTTTTGGTCTTCCAACTGCGTACGTAATCTCAATTCCTCCTGATGAGCTTCCAAACTTTTCTTAAAATAACTTTTAGAATTGTAGGCGCTAGCAGTGAATCGATGAAAATTGGCTAGTGCTGCCAAGTCTCCTCGCTTTTTAGCCATTTGTTTTCCCCTTTCAAAATAGTCCAAACCGCGAGCTAAGTCATTTTTGCGCACATAGAGCCAGCCGATATTGACCATGGTGGTCAAGTCGTTTTTGGTGGAATTGACTGCTTTTTGCAGCGCTAGGCTTTGCTCATAATAGTCAATGGCTTCTTCAAATTGTCCACTTGCACTGTAAGCACTACCTAAATTATTCAAGGCATCTATCTGTGGAATGGTGTCACTTTGTTGTATGGCATAGTCCAGGGATTGGGTATAGCTAGTAATAGCAGCGGGGTAGTCTTCCGTTGCGTAGAAGGTATTGCCAATCGTATTCAATACGCGTCCAACCATGAAATTACCTTTCTTAGCGAAAGACAAAGCGACCGTATAGTCTTGGAGGGCTTCTTCAAAATTACTCTGCCCATAGTGAACTAAACCCTTAATTCGCCACAGACTGACTTGGCTAGGTATATTTTCAAACTGTTCGGCAAGTGCCAGCGCTTGATTAGCCAACAGCAATGCGCTATCGGGCTTGACGGCTCGATAGGCATACGCCTTATTGCCCAGTGCGTAAATCTTAATGGAGTCCGCCTCGGATAGACTAATCGGAGTTCCAGACTGGGCTTGGACTCGAAAGCCCTGCGATAACATTATTGTCAAGACAGTGACTTGCAATAAGGTGTAATAAAATGTTTTATCAGACAGCATAGCACTAATTAGTGGGACAAAGATAAACCTGCAAAGTAAGCAATTAGTCAGAAAACCTGGGGGAAATAGTGCTTTTGGAGACCGTCTCAATTTCACTAGAAAATTTACTGGACTAAGGCAGTTTGCTCATCAGATTAAGAATAACCTCTTCCCGACGTTTCATTGCTTTTTCAATAAATTCCTGCGTTACCGCAAGATTATCCTGGTATTTAGCCGACCAAAGGATAACCTCCACTAAAATGGGAATCAAATCCTTCCCTTTTTGCGTGAGTGAATATACTTTTTGTGTTCTTAGTTTTTCATAAACCTTTGACGTTACAATTCCTGCACTTTCCAATTTTTTCAATCGGTCAGATAGAATATTAGTAGCAATGCCTTCCTTGGAATGGAGAAATTCTTTATAAAACCTTTTTCCATCAAAAACTAAATCGCGGATTACTAACAAACTCCACTTGTCGCCTAGTAAATCAAGGGCAAAGCTAATAGGGCAATCGGAGCGAGGAATATTTTTTTTCATAAACACTTGTTTTTTGCAAGTAAATGCTTGTATATTTGTGTCACTTGTTTTTTGCAAGTTAATAATTTTTTCCTAAAAAAATATGAAATGAGTGTAGTAAAAATAAATATTGATGACCTAAAAAGAGATAATTGGTCCGACCAAGAATTAAAAAATGCTAGTTTGGTAATAGACTTCGTGCAGCATTTGATGAATGACCACGATTTTGACTACGTCATGGAAAAGTTTGGAAAAAATACTTATACGCAACACAACCGAGAGATGACCGATGGCATTACGGGAGTCTTGGAGTATATTCGGAATCTTACCAAACGTTTTCCTGACTATACTTACGACGTAAAGCACATCTACGTAGATGGGCAATTTGTGATTTTCCACTCGCACGCTACCGTCAATAAAAAACATAGAGGTAACCCTAATAGGGGATTCAACATTAAGGATACTTGGAAAGTAGTAGATGGCAAAATTGTCGAACATTGGGACGCCATACAACCCATTAACGGATTTTGGCGATTTTTTGTGTGGCTTACTGGTGGGAAGGTCAAAAATGCCAATACTTTGTATTAGAAAATAGGGAAAGATAGTAAGAGATACAGCGAAAGTTTGTTAATGAAATTGCGATAACCGAGAAGGCAGTGTGTCAAAAGTAATACTGAACGTTGGTGCGAGGCTCCGGCCTTGTTCCTTGATTTTACCGCCTCTGGCGGTTATAGCTAAAGCTGCCAGAGGCAGCCTTAATGCTTTACACGAGGCGAGAGCCTCGCGCTTACTCGGCATTACATCTAGTATGCCGCCACCGAGAATATGGTCTTGTTTCCTAAATGACAATTAGAAATAGGTTACCACTAACAAGCACTCCGTTTCAACAACTGATACTCCCCCTGTTTTTTAAAGGCTCTAATCGACATGCCCGTATATCGCTTAAAAGTTTTGGAAAGGTGACTTACATCCGTAAAACTTAGCTCTGTGGCAATTTCCGAAAGGGTATAATCCGAGTTGAGCAACCGAATTTCCACTAATTTCAATTTAGATTTAATGATGTATTCTCGCAAAGACATTTTTACTTTTTTGCGGAAAAATTCGCTCAAATAGGTGGGTGATAACAAAAAGGACCTAGCCAAATGTTCCACTTTTAGTAATTCAGGTTTGTTAATATTTTCGTTGATATAAGTTAACAACTTAGTCACTCGGTCGTCCTGTTCGGTAGTTGCGGCGATTTCGTAAGCAGCACTTTGTTTGATGTTTCGGAGCAAAATTTCCAAGATACTCGTCATCAAACTCTTTATCAAAGCAAGGGAGTTAGATTGATAATTGCTATTCTCTTTTAAAATCAACTCAATCAGTGCATAAATATGCTGTCTATCCAACTCACTATGAATAATGTCTCCAGGCAGTTGATTGTAGTTGGATAATATATAGGATGCCTCCTTAAACCATTCTGTCCGAATCGCAGTTGTTTGCCCATTAACAATAAAAAAGTCAGCCGTAAATTTTAGAAAAACAAATTTGGTGGGTGCTGCAATTTGAAAAGAATGGCATTTTAAAGGAGGTAGTAAGAACAGGCTACCTTCTTCGTAATCGTAAAAATTATAATTGATGCACTGCGTCCCTTTTCCTTTTTTTATGATTACCACCTCAAAAAAATTATTCTTGACGGGTCGCTGTTTCCAATCACTCAATTCTATTTCTTGTACTTCAAAAGGTTTGTAAGCTTGTAAAACTTGCATAACAGGATATTTTAGATGTAAAAATACAAAAAATCCGCTTGGACCTCTCCATATTCATACTAACAACCTTTAATTATACAAAACAACCCTTTAATCTTACTATAAGATAGGTGATGTACGAATTTAACTTTGCAAAGAAATTAAATCACTCACTCAAAAGAAGAAAATAGTAATGAAAGGAATGTTAATCAAGGCGTACGGAGAAAACGCCAAATTCGAGGTAGCAGAAATTGAAAAACCAACGGTAAAAGCAGGACACGTTTTAGTAAAAATCGCTACGTCAAGTGTCAATACCGTTGATACGATGATTCGGAATATGGGTAAAGACTTACCCTTATCTCCCGATGCTCCCGCTATTTTAGGAATGGACTTCGCAGGAACAGTGGAAGAAGTTGGAGAGGGCGTTACCAAATTTGCTATGGGAGACGAAGTATACGGTTGCGCAGGTGGTTTAGCCGATTTACCGGGCACTTTAGCAGAATATATTGTGGCAGATAGCGATTTAATGGCTAAAAAGCCCAAAAACTTGACTATGCGAGAGGCGGCGGCGTTGCCCTTGGTAGCGATTACTGCCTACGAGGGTTTGACTCGTGCGGGCGTTGAAAAAGGACAAAAAGTCTTGGTTCACGGCGGTGCAGGTGGTGTTGGTCACATAGCCTTGCAATTGGCCAAACACTTTGGAGCCGACGTTTACGCCACGGGTAGCGGAGGAAGACAATCTACGCTAATTGAAAAATTAGGAGCTACGGCTATTAATTACAAAACCGATGCCGTAGCAGATTATGTGGCAAAATATACTGCTGGCGCAGGGTTTGATGTAGTTTTTGATTCGGTAGGCAGCGAAAATATGCTTAAATCCTTCGAGGCGGCGGCTTTAAATGCCAACGTTGCCACTACTGTTTCTTTGTGCGAATTGGACTTAACCTTAGCGCACTTCAAAGGCTTATCTTTACACGTGGTTTTCATGCTAATTCCAATGTTGCACAATCATAAACGAGCGGAACACGCTAAGATACTTCGACACGTGGCTGAAATCATTGAACAGGGCGGTTTACGACCCGTTTTGGATGAAAATAGGTTTTCCCTCGAAGAAGTGGGAAAAGCACACGCTCATTTGGAAAGCAGAAAAGCTATTGGAAAAGTAGTCGTTGAAAATTAAAA
This sequence comes from Bacteroidota bacterium, assembly GCA_039024375.1. Taxonomy (GTDB): domain Bacteria; phylum Bacteroidota; class Bacteroidia; order Chitinophagales; family Saprospiraceae; genus JAFMDF01. The sequence goes on along the minus strand of JBCCQK010000007.1, from coordinate 29,381 downwards.
CTTGATGAAAAAATTTCAGCCCATTAATAAAGGATATAACAGCGCTTTTAAGCCCAATCAATTGAGCCTAGGCTTGGTCATTCCCATCGAAAATTACAGTCAAAGCGCCGTTCCCACGATGAAACAACACTTAGAAAGGGTGCAATTGGCAGAACAGTTGGGATTCAAAGCGGTATGGGTGCGAGATGTACCACTAAATGTACCTTCCTTTGGGGACGCAGGACAAACCTTTGACCCATTTACCTATTTGGGATTTTTGGCAGGACTGACCAAGGAAATTGCCTTAGGAACGGCGAGTATCGCTTTGCCTTTACACCATCCTGTCCACATAGCAAAATCTGCCGCCACCATAGACCAACTGTCCAACGGTCGGTTCATCATGGGCGTAGCCTCTGGTGACCGACCCGTTGAGTATCCCGCCATGAATATTGCCTTTGAAAAACGGGGTGAACTGTTTCGGGATGCTTTTGACTACATTCGCCAAGCAGCCAAAGATTATCCTATTTTGGAAAATAATCAATTGGGTTACTTAAACGGGCAAATGGATATTTTACCAAAACCAACCGCCTATAAAATACCCATGTTGATTACGGGACATAGTCGTCAGTCTACAGAGTGGATTGCCAAACATGGCGATGGATGGATATACTACCCAAGACCCAATATGCAACAGGCCTACACGATTGCGGAATGGCGCAGGGCAATTGCTAAATACCACGACTTTGATAAGCCCTTCATGCAGCCTTTATACGTCATCTTAGAAGAAGATGATGATTTCAAACCACAACCGATTCAATTGGGTTTTCGGATTGGGGCGAATTACTTAATTGAGTATTTTAGGACTATTCGAGACATTGGGGTTAACCACGTAGCAATTAATCTGCGTTTTAATTACCGAGATATGGAGACTACGTTAGAAGAACTAGCGACCAAAGTATTACCTCATTTTCACACTACCAAAGAAGAAGCCATTTCGATATGAAAAAGACAATTTTAATAACGGGTAGCACCGATGGTATCGGAAAATTAGCAGCCATCAAACTCGCCCAAGATGGACACGAAGTATATCTGCACGGTAGAAACTCCGAGAAATTGGAAAAAGTTATTGCAGAAATTAAAGCCGCCTTCGACAATGAGCATATTAGCGGGTTCGTGGCGGATTTTTCTGATTTAGCGGCAGTCAAAAATATGGCGATTAAAGTACAAAATGAGTTGACAAAACTCGATGTACTTATCAATAATGCGGGTGTTTACAAAAGTAAGGTCTCGCAAACGAATGATGGTTTAGACATCAGATTTACGGTCAATTATTTTGCTCCTTACGTTTTGACGAATGAATTAATGCCATTGCTAAAAAAAGGAGCTGCTCCAAGGGTCATTAATTTGAGTTCGGCAGCCCAAGCACCCGTTTCGATGGAGGCAATGAAAGGAAACAAGCCACTTGGAGAAATGGCTGCCTACTCACAAAGCAAATTAGCGTTATCTATGTGGAGTACCTATTTGGCGGAAAAAGAGCCAGATTTAGTGGTTATTCCAGTCAACCCAGGTTCTTTACTCAACACGAATATGGTTAGAGAGGGTTGGGGATTTCATCGGTCTTCGGCGGATAAGGGCGCCAATATCTTGTATGACTTGGCAATTTCAGAGCAATACACTAATGATTCGGGGAAATATTTTGATAATGATTTAGGTGCTTTTGGTAGTTTGCATCCAGCGGAGAAGGATTCGATGGTCATTCAGATGCTTATTAAGCAAACGGAGGAGTTGTTGAATTGATTATTTTCTTTTATCTTACTGCTAAGTGGTTAATCAAAATGAAGTTGTCGGATAGGAGAGGGAGATTCCTTGAGGGAATCTTTCTCTTTCAAGGGTTAAAAGAAGAAGATTCTCTGAAAGAATCTCCTTCTCCTGCTCAATTGGAACCCGACAGTATTAATTTGGAAAACTACTAAGGTTCTGTATTGGTGCTTGTCTATTCAGAAAGTAGTACCATAGACCATAGTGGTTTTATGCGAGTAATCAGTAATTCTCAATTTGGAACTCAGTGTCAGCCTGTTTATCTATTAGTTTCCTATTACTGGATAAATTCAAGCGGTTTTGAAGGAAAATTATCCAGTACTGGGAAAGTACTGGATAATCCTTCAAGCCAAATTGAGAAGGTCTGGCGAGCAATAGGAAATTACTATTACCTATTGCACCACAATACGATGAGTCGAAACGGACTGTTTAGTTTGAATTTGTAAGAAGTAAATACCCGGGACTAAATGGGCAGTTGGTAAAGATAGCTGATGTGGCCCTTTGGAAAAATATCGGTTAACTAACCGTTGCGCGTACTTTCCGTTAGTATTTATTATAGCTATTTGCAGGGGTTCCGCTACTGATAAGTCAAACTCAAGTAAAGCGTCACCGCTTACAGGATTGGGGTAGATTTGGAAGTCCACCCCTTCGGTACGGGGCACGTCTGCGAATTTTTTGTTTCGTTCTTCGGCTAGCAGACTATTGGTAACCGTACAGGCAGTAATGCTCGCTTTGAATTCATCGACGCCAGCGGTGGTAAATCCTACTCCCAAAATAATGGAATCAGTTGCTACGAATGAGATTTCAGCGTTGTTGGCCAAATCTACGGTTCCCGTAGTAGTGATAGTGGAAGCTGACCGATAGATTCCCGCTGCCACCGTTTCGTCTTCGAAGGTAATTTGCGCTATACATTCGTAAACTTCTACGGTAGTTAGAACGACATCATTGCCATTTCCACCGACGTAACTAACGCTAAGTGCAGCATTGTTAAAAAAGAAGGTACTTCCCTCGGATAATCCAGCAAAAGTACCCACTACGGGGTCAATAGTATTATCGTTTTGAATAATCACAAACTCATCACCCAATTGGGGGTCGTACGCCCCACTCAATTCGAGGGTGGCATTCGTCAAGGTTGGTGCACCGCCCACTTCAATGTTGTCGTATTCCGTACAAATATTCGTTCCGTCAATTTCAAACCGCAACACGGCATTAGAAAAATCTTCTCCCGCCGAAAACGTAATACAACCGAGCGAAGTACCCACTTCCAAGATGCTGCTATCGGCAAAAACCGTACTGCTAGCACCAATGAGTCCCGCTGCCCTCAATATAGCGTTGGCGTTATTATTGAATATCCCATCGCTAATAACAATGGTGCCACAATCATTAGCTATAACTAAGCCTTCGTTCACGAAGAGATTGTCCACATCTATGCAATCTTGTCCCGTATCGGATAAGTCAATGATGCCTGTACTTTGATTGGTAAACGTATCATTGCCCGTATCTATGCCTTCGTCATCAATGTCACTGATAGTGATTTGTCCCGCATTTGTTCCGACTAGGTCCTCAATGCCGTTATCGCCGACTTTACTAATGCTGACCGTTCCCGTGCTGCCCACATTTAAGGTTCCGCTTACGTCAATTCCATCGTCGGCTACTTCCTGTACGGTCACCGTTCCATCAACGTTTAACTCAAGGTCGGTTGCATTGATAAATAGAAAACCGTCTAAGCCCGTAAAGGAAATATTGACGGTGGCTGATTCGTCAACAGTTAGGGTCACTGATTCTTGTAAAACAATGCCAGCGAAGGCAATATTCGAGATGTCAACTTGCCCGCTAATCGTATGGATGTTTTCCCCCGAAAATTCGATGCCATTTGCGACGTTGGTGATGGTTACGACGCCCGCTGTACCTATAATTAAGGTACCATCCTCTACGTCAATCCCATCCTCGCTATTACTAACATTAAGTGTTCCATTGACGGTTAGGATAGAATTGGCATCATCCATAAAAATACCATCCTCTTCTTCGCCCGCTACGGTTAGCGTCCCACCATTATCAATCGTCAAACTTCGGTCTTCCAATAGCGCAACGTAACTCGCAGTGGCGTTGACTCCATTTTTAATGACTGGTTCGTTGGGGACACTTCCCAAAATTTGCACCAAAGAAGTTGCCGTAGGAACCACATTTAAGCTCCAATTTGCCGCATCGCTCCAATCGTCACTTACACTGCCTTCCCAAGTATTAAAAATATCCACCGCCGTGGTGACGTCGCCAGTAAGCGTGTTTGGGTCGTCTGGGGCCACTCGGATATAATAGGTCGTGTTGGCGGTGAGAGAGACCAATTCATCTTCCCCATCTCCATCTCCATTATCTTTGTCCGCACATAGTACCTCCGTGAGTGGATGTGTACTACCCGTGTAGATACCCAATCGAATGTCATCGTCTGCACTACTTCCCACTACTTCCGATTTAATAATGTACTCCGTGGTGATGGTTGGGGTAAAGGCGTACCACCAAGAGGCCGTGGCGGATTCACAGACGATTTCGTTCGCTTCCGAGGTAGCAGCTTGTGCTTCTGCTTTAGTTACTACACTACTATTGGGGAAACTGCTATTGCCCAGCACAATGGCATTGGCTAAACTATCATTGGTCGGTTGCGCTAATAGGTTATTGGTGTAGCACAGCAAGAGAAGTAGGTAAAATAGGGGGCCTAAATTTTTCATATGACAAACTTATGAGTAGTAGTTGGGTGCAATCTTGAACTAATTCAAAAAAAGAGGGGTTCTTTGACACATTGCAAAAGTTCAACCCCCCTACGGTTGTGGCTCCGTATATGCTTCAATTCTCCGCATTTCATCCCGATTAAAATACGGGACAAGTTACGGAGTTATTCAAGTTAAACCAGCCCGACTGCGTCATGCGGGCGGGTCACTTCGTGATTTTCCAGTTTGCAAAAATTGTCAAAAGACCAAAAGAGGCTACCTAAAAAAACAAGGTTTTTGGCAGCCTCTCTGTCAATAGCCGAGATTCTCCATATTGTATTTATAATGCCTATTTGACTACCAAAATCTTCCGAGTCAACCATTTATCACCAATACCCAGATGCACAAAATAGATACCCGAAACATAATTGGTCGTATTCAAGATGAAATCATGTTCGCCCGTTTCGTACATTACTCGGTGGATTGGATTAGCCACGAGCTGACCAAAGCCATTAGTGATTATCAAGTGTATATTCTTCGGTTTTGGCAGATTAAAATACAAATTAGTCTGGTCAACGAGCGGATTGGGTGCAATGGTTAGCGTTATCTCTGAAGGAGCTTTAGGCGTTACTATGCGGTTTTCCAACTGGACTAAAGGCGCTTGCAGACTGGTCGGACAATCTTCAATCATGGCCACAAAATCGCTGCCACCTTTAGCGTGGAAGCCTTCGCTTAGCCGAATGGATTGCCCCGCTTTAAAAGTAATGGCTGCCCCCGATTCGATGGTGGCGTCCGCGGCAATGTGTGCAATGGCTTGGTAGGAAACGTCCGTTAGCGAATTGCCTTCCGTTGAACCCAATACGGCTAAGGTTCCAGTCGTACAATTGTCTTGAATGAAACCCCTACTGCTGGGTTCGATACCCCAGACTAAGTGGTCGCCGCAGTAAACCGTTACTTTATCCCACAAATGGTAAGTGTTATGGTCGGAGTTGAAGGAATAGTCATTCGTTTCGTCGTAGTTTGACCAATTGGTTTTAGCAAAGCGAGTTTGTACCTCTCCGCTACTTTCCCCCGCCGCTATCGTTCCTGCCCCCGCCGTAAAGCCCACTTCCAAGTAATGGTCGGCTCCCGTCTCTGGGCTATTCATCGCTACGATTTTTGTCGTAATATTATTTTTACCCAAGCGAGCGTAATCAATCCAAAGGTTTTGTGGTGCAACGTCTTCAACGCTGTACCAATAGCGAATGGTAACGTCTTGTAGTGCAATGGGGTCGGTCCCCAAGTTGTCCACCATGAAGTGTGCCCGCACTTGGTTATCGGTTGCTCCGTTAGGATTGGTGTCGTAAGTTCGATACTTCAAAGAAAGACTGCAACCACTTTCTCGTACTTGAATGGTCTGCGAAGATTTATTAGTTGCGCCCAACTCATCGGTTACGGTTAGGGTGACGACGTAACTTCCCGCTGTAGAAAAAGTTTGGGTGACCGATACGCCCGTACTAGTTTGACCATTGCCAAAGTCCCAACTGTACGTTAAATCACCTCCGTTGGGGTCGGACGAACTGGAGGCGTCAAAGGTAGCTAATAAGGGTGGTTGCCCAATAGTGGGCGAAGCAGTAAAAGCGGCAGTGGGGGCTAAATTGACCACTTCAATCGTCACCGTTTCCGAATCGCTACCGCCGTTTCCACCGTCATCTACGGTTAGCGTCGCCGTGTAAGTGCCAACGCTGGTATAGGTGTGGTTTACGGTAGCCCCTGTGGCCATATTTCCATCCCCAAAATTCCAACTGTACGTTAGCATATCCCCATTCGAGTCCGTTGAGCCCGAACCGTCAAAAGCAACGGTCAACGGATAACCACCGTTGGTCGGTGTAGCAGCAACTACTGCTGTGGGCGCTTGCGGCGTCGCATCAATAACGGTGATGGTAGTGGTTGCTACATCACGTCCTCCCTTACCATCCTCCACGGTCAGCGTGATTGGATGAACGCCAGGCTCCATAAAAACGTGGTTGGTAATACTTCCAGGATGCGTATGTCCATCGTTAAAGTCCCAGCTAAAGGTCAAATCGTCTCCGTCGGGGTCGGTCGAATTATACGCATTGAACTCCACAAATAAAGGAGCATTTCCTGTAGTTGGATTAGCCGTAAAGCTCGCAATGGGCGCCCTGTTTTGGCTGCCACCTCCTGGTAGATAACCACAAAGTAATTCTCCATCATTATAAAATGGAATCCGTGGATTGGCCTGTAAATTATTATTCATCGGGCTGTTCTCCGCAACGTAATACGACCAATCGTTGTTGGGGTTCCAAGCCGTAGCGGGTGCGTTATTTGGCAAAGCAATGCGTAATTGTGCCTCCTTGCGAGATTCGGACTGCCCACCAGGATAGATGGTACTATTATCAAAACAAACTTCTACGTAGTACTCCATGCCTTCCCACTGAATCAAGTCCGATACGGAGGTACCATTAGGAGCTGTATTCAAGCTAATGATATAATCTGATGCGGTGTAGCCTGCCATTATACCTTCGCTTAAATCTACAAAATAGCGGTAGCAAACATCTTCGGTTTCCGTAGCGGGCCACGCCGAACGGTTGTGCGCCCAGACGGCTACTTCAGTAAAGGTATTACCCGAAGCGTTGATTTTGGCCTCGTTGAAATATTCCTCACACACGTCATATTCTTCGGGTTCGGGGAAATTGGCGAGAATCGTTCCACCGAAACGCCCAACTAAATTAGCAATCGCTCCCGTAAAACCTGCATTATAATCACAAGCCACCTCATTGGCAATGTAATCCCCTCGGTCGTCCGTGTACTGGTCGTTCGGACCAGAAGGGCCACCGACCAATGCCCCGTACAAAATGTGACGGTTATCGGTCGGCGTGTTCAAACTATTGGCCCACGAGCCGTGCGCTGTTCTGTGGTGCGGATTTATCGGTGGATTATTCCCAAAACCACAGACGTAGGAACGGTTATTTGGATTACTACCTAGCGTGTAATTGATTTGGGCAATCCCAAAATCTCGATACGTTTCACTCTTCGATGGATTAGAACCAGCAATTAATTCGCTGTATTGCAAAGCGACAAAAGCGGTGTTCGCCGTGTAGCGCAAAGAGCCCCAAGTGTCTAAATGTGCTTGTCCGCCCGGAGAATAATTGACCCGTTGACCATTATAGCCCGTTGACCAATAATCCAACCAGCGTTCCGTGTCTTCAAAGTAATTTTGTTGTCCCGTCAATTGTGCCATCAAAGCGTAGCAGCCGTAAGCTTTATCGTCCCAAGCCAACGTCCATTTGTAAGACTTAACCGAACCGCCCTGTTCCGTACTCAAATTTTGGTATTCGTTTTGGGCTTTGGTTAACCAAGCCGCATCGTTGGTGGCTCGGTATAACCAAATGGCACCCCAAACCAGTTCGTCTTGGTAGCCACTCCATGAATTATAAAAACTAGTAGCATCGGTAATGGCATCCGAATATTTGCCTCGATAAGTGTCTGCGAAAGTGTAAAGGGCAATAGCGTTTTCGATTAAAGTGGCACTGTAGGTTGGGTCTTCGTCTGCAAAAATAATACTCGCCGCCGCCAAAGCTGCCGCCGTTTCTCCTGTTAAATCCGAACCGGGTTGATTAGCATCTACGTAGTAAGCGGGGCGATTCATTTGCATGACTTCGGCGGGACCCCACCAAGCGTGGTCAGCTCCACCGTTGCCTACTTGTCCGTAAAATCGGTTAGTTGAACCGTCATTATTACGCACGTGGCATTTTAGGAAGTAGTCGTTGACAAAACGCAAGTTATTTTTCAAAATTTCCCATTGCTGCATGCTTTGGTAAGCACCTTTGTCCTCGACTCCACTCCATGCCAACATGGTCGCCGAGTAAGCCATTGGGAAACCAAATTTAACGTGGTCACCCGCATCGTACCAACCACCCGTTAAGTCTAAGCCAACGTCCGAACCATCGTTCAAAGCGGAAGGACCTCGCCATTCTACTCGATTATTTGCTGATAATTCGCCTGATTGTTGCGCCTCGTAGAAGTACAGCGATTTTTGTAAAACTTCGCCGTAATTATAATCACCAGTTGGTGGTGGGTCGTTCGAAATAGTGACCGAAACACTTCGGCTAGTAGTCTGGTTATCGTCGTCCGTCGCCGTGACGGAAATGGTGTACATTCCTGTATTAGTCGGATTCCAAGTAGCGGAATAAATCGTACCACTATTAGAAATAGATAAATCTGTACCGTTGACGGAAATGCTAACGTTGCTAACACTACCATCCGAATCGCTGGCTTGAGCCGTGATAGAAATGGGATTACCTAATTGCAAAGTCGCTCCGTCGTAAGGATTGGTGATGGCAACCAACGGTGGAATCGGGTCATCCGAAATCGTGACCGAAACGGTTTGGGTAGTCGTCAAATTATCGTTATCCGTCGCACTTACCGTAATCGTATAGGTTCCGACGGCCGTGGGCGTCCAAGTCGCTTGATATGTACTACCCGAAGGATTGCTAGTGTTGAGCATCAAGTTGTTCGCTAAAATATCTACACTCGTAATTGTCCCATCGCTATCGGTAGCGGTGACTTGAATGTTGACCGCATTGCCCAATTGAAAAGCTGCGCCGTTGGTGGGACTATTGATGGTTACGACGGGAGTTTGCGGTTCACTTGCTGGTTCGCAAGTGCCCGTTCCATTATTGCAAAAATCTTCCCAAGGTGTATCAAAGTCGTTGCCGTTACTGATGTCGGCGTTGGAAAAATTACACAGTACCGAATTGCTCACTTCGCAAATTGCTGTTCCCGTGTATTCGTCGGAATTGTAAATATGGTAAGGTGCTCGGTCAACGCCGCCCGCCATAGCGACACTTTTCCCATTATACACATTGTCTTGGTCAATTTGCCAATTGCTAACTACTTGGTCTAAGCCCATTCTTCCCGCAATGTTATCTTCCAATTGGTTGGCACGGAACTCAAAATGAGCGGGCGTTAACTCGGAAAAATCTACGTTTTTGAGGGTCAAACTTTGGTTGGTGTAAGGACTGTAAAATCTAGCCCCCGCATCCGTTTGTTCCACTTGATAGTTGACGCCGCCATCTCCCCGAACGGCTAAATAAAAGAAACTTAACTTATCCGTAGCGGGATTAAAATCGATTTCTTCTACTAAGTTCGGTTCGTGCGACCGCACATATACCGTATTGGGGCGTGCCAAACCCGTACAGTTTTCGTAGGCTAAGGCTGCACTAATATCTTGTTGAAAATGGGCGTCGGCAATGGGTTCAAAATTGAACCATTGTAGGTCGGCTAAATTAATGCCCTGTAAGACCATTTTTCCGCTAGAATTATACATGTTTTCAAAAGTCAATCCTTCGGGACTGTCAATCATAATTTGCGTATGAACGGATTGCTGCCCTACGTCAATTTTATCTTTGGTTGGGTCAAAGTCGGTGATTACTTCATTGGCAGAAGTAGAACGCACGTAGGTCGTGCCGCCCGATTCCAAGGATTCACCCGCACTACTGGAAGCCCCCAAACCGGCATCGTAACAACCCATGAGGTCGTTATTGGTCAAATTGAGTTGGGTCAAATTGGTCAATCGAGCTAAAGCGGTCGGTAGTGCGCCCGCTATGGCATTATCGTTCAAAACGAGTGTATTTAAATTGCTAAAATCGCCAATTTCGTCGGGAATTTTTCCCATCAGATTATTATTAGGCAAACTGATACTACTTACTCGACCGTTGGCATCCAAACTGACGCCGTATAGACTCCCTAAATCACAAGTACTAGGTGGCGAAGCGGGATAGAGCGTTGGATTGACCTGTTCCCAACCCGAGTTGGTGGTCCAACTATCGCCGTTGGTCGCCACGTAGAAGGCTTGCAAAGCAGCCCAATCGGCGGTATTACACTGCGGCGTAGAGTTATCAAAAATCGTTACCGAAATGTTTTGCGTAGTGGTCTGATTATCGTCGTCCGTAGCGGTAACGGAAATCGTATAAGTACCCACTGCGCTCGGAGACCAAGTAGCTTCGTAAGTGTCGCCCGAGGTATTGCTACTGTTGAGCATGAGGTCTTTGGATAGAATGTCTAAACTAGTGATGGTCCCGTCGTTGTCAACGGCATCCACCAAAATGGTAATGGCATTGCCTAATTGGTAGCTAGCTCCGTCGGTGGGGCTATTGATGCTAACGACGGGTGCTAGCATCTCCGTTCCCGCACCACAAGTGCCCGACCCGTTGGTACAAAAATCTTCCCATGTAGCGTCAAAATTATTACCGTCGCTGATGTTAGCATTGGAAAAGTTGCAAAGCACCGAATTGCTGACGGCACAAATGGCGGAACCCGTATATTCGTCGTGGGCGTAAATGTGGTAAGGGGCTTTATCTACGCCACCCGCCATCGGGACACTTTTACCGTTATAAACATTATTTTGGTCAATTTGCCAATTGCTAATTACTTGGTCAAGTCCCATTCTACCCGCAATATTGTCCTCCAATTGGTTGGCTCGAAATTCAAAATGAGCGGGTGTTAGTTCGGAAAAATCTACGTCCTTTAACGTCAAACTTTGGTTATTATAAGGACTGTAAAATCGAGCGCCCGCCGCCGTTTGTTCCACTTGATAGTTAACCCCTGCGTCTCCGCGCACCGCTAAATAAAAGAAACTCAACTTGTCCGTAGCGGGGTCAAAATCGACTTCCTCGACCAAATTCGGTTCGTGCGAACGGACATAGACCGTATTCGGACGGGACAAACCCGTACAATTTTCGTAAGCCAAAGCCGCACTAATATCTTGTTGGAAGTGCGCATCGGCAATGGGTTCAAAATTGAACCATTTTAAATCTGCTAAATTGATACCCTGCAAAATCAATTTCCCGTTCGGATTGAACATATTTTCGAAGGTCAACCCGTCGGGGCTATCAATCATAATTTGCGTATGCACGGACTGCTGCCCCACATCAATTTTATCCTTGGTCGGGTCAAAATCCGTGATGGTTATATTTTCCGTCGTAGAACGCACGTAAGTCGTGCCGCCCGATTCTATATTATCACCTGCGCCACTTGACCCTCTAAAACTAGCATCGTAGCAACCAGAAATATTATTATTAGAAATATTCAGTTGCGTTAAGTTCGTCAATTGCGCTAATTCAACTGGTAGCGTCCCCGTCAAATTATTATTGCTTAAACTAATGCCACTGACTCGACCGTCGCTGTCTAGGCTGATACCATACATAGTGGCCAAATCACATGTGCTCGGTGGCGTAGAGGATTCCACTTGGTCCCAACCCGTATTATTCGTCCAATTATAACCGTTGGTGCTTAGGTAAAATGCCCTTAGGACTGCCCAATCGGCGGCGTTACACTGCGGCGTAGAATTATCAAAAACGGAAATTGTAATGGACTCGGTGGTCGTTTGATTATCATTATCCGTAGCCGTGACCGTTACGGTATAATTGCCAATAGCGGTTGGGGTCCAAGTTGCTTCGTAAGTATCCCCCGAAGTATTGCTAGGATTGAGTAATAAGTTATTGACGGCAATCGTCAAACTGCTAATCGTCCCATCATTATCAACAGCATTTACTAAGATGGTCACTTGATTGCCTAGTTGTAAAGTAGCGCCGTTAGTCGGATTATTGATGGTTACAATGGGGGCTTCCATGTTGGGGTTAGACGTACAAGTTCCTGTTCCAGAACTACAAAATTCTTCCCAAGTAGCGTCAAAATTATTGCCATTACTGATATTGGCATTAGAAAAATTACATAGGACCGAATTACCTAGTTCGCAAATTGCCGTCCCCGTGTATTCGTCGGAATTATAAATATGGTAAGGCGCACGGTCCACGCCGCCCGCCATCGGGACACTTTTACCGTTATACACGTTATTTTGGTCAATTTGCCAGTTGCTAATCACTTGGTCTAAGCCCATTCTACCCGCAATATTATCTTCCAATTGATTGGCTCGAAATTCAAAATGAGCGGGCGTCAAGTCGGAAAATTCCACGTTTTTAAGCGTCGTACTTTGCCCCGTGAAAGGACTGTAGAATCTAGCGCCCGCCGCCGTTTGCTCCACCGCATAATTCAACTTACCGTCTCCTCGCACGCAGAGATAAAAGAAACTCAACTTGTCCGTGGCGGGGTTAAAATTGACTTCTTCTGCTAAATTTTCTTGGTGCGACCGCACGTAAACAGTATTCGGTCGAGACAAACCTGTACAGTTCTCGTAGGCCAAAGTAGCACTTATATCCTGTTGGAAGTGAGCATCCTGAATGGGTGCAAAATTGAACCATTGCAAGTCTTTCAGCGCAATGCCTTCGAGGAACAAACTCCCTTGGGTGTTGAACATATTTCGGAACAACAAACCGTCCGATTGTTCAATCATAATTTGCGTATGTACCGACTGCGACCCTACGTCAATCACATCCTTCGTAGGGTCAAAATTGCTCACCACTCGATTCACGGATGGGTCGTGTACGTAGGTCGTTCCGCCCGCCGCCAATTCTGCTTGGGTATTCGTCGAAGCACTCAAATCGGCGGGATAACAACCCGACAAATCGTTATTGGAAAGGTCGAGTTGGGTCAATTCGGTTAACTGCGCTAACTCGGCGGGCAGCGTTCCAGACAGATTATTATTGCTTAAATTGAGTGAATTTATTCGACCGTTAGCATCTGCACCTACACCGTATAAACTGGTCAAATTACAAGGTGACGGTGGTGTGGCGGAATTGAGTTGTTCCCAACCCGAATTATTGGTCCAATTACTACCATCGGTACTCAAATAAAGTGTTCGCAGGGCAGTCCAGTCGTTGGCGTCGCATTGGCTGTGAGCTAGATTGGGACTCAAAAGAAGAAGATAGACGACAAAGAAGTGAAAATTAATACAAACGGGTTGCACTTTCTTTAGCATGAATTGAGTTTGAAATTTGTTCAGAAAAGGAAAAGCGCTTAGTGAAGGCAGTGGATTCTTGAAAGTAGCTTGGTCATACTGACCGAGTAGTTAACTGGTAGCGTTGGAGTTATAGTTTTAGAGTAGCTTCTTAGAATAAGTTAGTCCTACTCGGAAAGGATATCCAAACTACCATTCGCCTTTGGACAAACGTATTCTATACCCAAAATCCTCACTAAGAATTTTAAAAAAATTTGTGCGATGTTTGATGAAAATAGAAAGTGATTTATTGCAAGCAGAAGTGGACGGAGTAGTCTAAGGTAATTAAAAACTTACTTTTGCAATGAGCGTAGTTGATGTGTATTTGTTGAACAAAGATACGACATATAGCTTTTTTATGCAATTGATAAAACCGAAAAAAAGTAGGTCAAAAGCGAAAATAAGAGGATACTTTAAGGTTTAGAGACGCCGAAAAATAACTTAGTCGATTTTAAGTGTATTCTTTTTTTTTTTTTAAAAATTGCCGTACACTTTTGGGGTTTAATAGGCAGTATTCTCAAAAATACCTCTTATCCTTCTTTTGTAACTAAGGATAGGGCATATTTTCAAAGAATATACCCTATCATTATCCGTAAAAATTGAACAAGTATAAAAGTGTACGGTAATGCACAAAAAAATTATATGGAAAATACCATCTACGAAGAATTAGGAAAAGAAAACTTGGAAAAGCTGGTGCATAAATTCTACGAATTGGTGCTAGCTAATGAAGTCATCAGTCCACTTTTTGATACAGACATGACAATTGTCAAAGCTAAGCAAATTGCATTTCTCACTCAATTTTTTGGGGGACCTCCTTTGTACAATGAAACCTACGGACATCCTCGAATGAAGATGCGACACCTGCCCCATAAAATCACGGAAGCGGCGGCCATCGAATGGTTAAAGTGCATGAATGCGGCGATTCGAACGCTAGATATTGAAGAAGATTTCAAAGTTACGTTAGCCAATTGTTTTCCCCGCTTGGCGGCGCACATGGTGAATAGTTATCCAGAAGAATAACGACGTTTTCTCTATAAATTTTCTACTTTTGGCTTTTCAATTTCCTAACTCAATCGCTTGGTCAAAAGAAATATGAGAAAGCTGTTTTTCTTCCTTTGCGTCAGCCAAATTTTATGGGTGACGGCCTGCGTTGCGCCCAAACAATCGACGGGAATTCGGTCGTCTAGTACGCTTTCTGATTATTTGGAAAAACGGAATAGCTTATTACAAAAAGATAGTGCTTTATATTTTGACTACGGCGTGGTTCTCTCTCCGAAAGAACAACGACTCAATCAGCAATTAGTGAAATTGCAACAGTCGATGATTACCGACTATAAAGACAATCATTTTTTCCCGCCAGCGCGTAACTTCTACAATTCTAAAGCACATATTGAGCAGACACCCCTTTTTAAAATTTTAAAAAAAATGCCCAAGGGAGGCATTTTACATCTACACAGTGGTGCTATGGGCGATGCTCGTTGGATGGCACAAAAGGCCATTGAAATACCAGAAATGCACGTGTTTTGGGACGAAACCAACGACCAATATGCCAAAGGACAATTGCACGCCTACGCCGAAGGAAAGGCGCCTAACGGGTTTCGTCCTGCCAGAGACGTGGCTAAAACAAATCCGAATTTTCAACAAGAACTGATAGATTTATTAACCTTCGACGAGGCGGTGGATAGTGATTCGGTCGATATTTGGGGAGAGTTTGAATACGTTTTTCAACGAATCGGTGGGTTTTTAACCTACGAAAAAGTAGCGGCGGACTATTTGATTCATGGTGCTGAAATCCTTATCGAAGACAATATCCAACACGCCGAATTTCGTACTTTTTTTACGAATCGCTTTTACGATTTGGAAGGCAATAAGAATACGGAAGCGGAATACATTGAATTGTTAGAAAAAGTAGAAAGGGCTGCTCGGGAAATGGACCCTAATTTCACCTTCATTTTACTACAACAAAGCCTACGCTTTTTTGGCAAAGCGACGATTTGGGAAGCCATGCAAGCGGCGCACGATTATCGCACTAAATACCCCCGTTGGATTCGTGGATTCGATTTGGTGGCGGAAGAAGACGCAGGTTATCCCACCTTATTTCACATCGACGAATACCTTCGGTTAGATTCTTTGAATAAAGCAACGGGCGTAGAATTACCGCTCTATTTGCACAACGGCGAAAGCAATTGGATGAGTACGGATAATTTGTACGATGCTGTTTTGTTGGGCAGTAAACGTATCGGTCACGGCTTTAATCTGTTCCGTTTTCCTACGCTCATGGAAATGGTCAAAGAACGAGATATTTGCATCGAAGTTAGCCCGCTGAGCAATCAAATATTGGGCTACGTGCGTGACTTGCGCAATCATCCTGCTAGTACCTATTTACGGAGGGGTGTTAACTGTGTCATTAGTTCCGACGACCCGTTGATTTTTGATTATCACGGATTGAGTTACGATTTTTGGTCAGTTTGTTTGGCGTGGGAATTGGACTTAGCAGCACTGAAAAAGTTGAGTCGAAATGGTATCACTTATTCGGCTTTGACGGATGCGGAGAAAGCTAAGGCTTTACAAGTTTGGGAAAAACGTTGGGGGGAATTTGTGGATGTGGCACTAGAGATGTTAGAAAAATAGGGTCATGGAAAACATTAAGTTATGGATTCAACTGCATAAAGAGGATATCAAAGGTTTCTTCAAAATACTTGTTCCTTTACTAGTGCTAATTTTTTTAGTTCAAAGGATGCCAATGGCAATAAGGCACTATGTGCTTTCAAAATTTGACGCAGAAACTATGGGAGTCGTTGATTCTTTAGAAGTAAGAAAAGGTATTCACGAATTAGAAATTGGAGGAAAAGTCGTTATTAGGAATTATGGAATAGCATATCATTACCAAATTGGAAATGAAAGAATAGACAGAAGTGAGACTATTGATAGAACAAGTTTGATAATAGAACAAAAGGTCAAAATAGATAAAGTCAGAAAAGGCGATTCTTTGTTAGTGAGATATGATTCAAATAATTTAAAAAGGTCTAGGTTAGAAATAAAATAAATGCCGAAGAGCTTCTTTCTGCAAAAAGACTCTAATTTTCTAAATACAAAAACTCAATGACTGCTCAGTACTTATGATTTTCTTTATTTAGTAAGTGACATAAAGTTTATGAAGAAATTTGTCAAAGCTGCGCTCGAAGAAGGCTCTATGCGCTTTGTGAACTCCAATCCTTTGTGGTAAAAAAATGAGTGCTAAATGGTTGCAAAATCTATTAACAATATTACAGTATGAAATCCATCACCTACTTATTCTTTAGCGTTCTACTAATTACGTCTTGCCAAACGGACGTTCAAAAAACTGTTCAACCCGAAAAAATTCCCATCAAAGTAGTCATTCTATCCATGTTCGAACCGGGGGCTGACGAAGGCGACCGACCGGGCGAATTTCAATATTGGGTAGAAAAATTGCCACTCAAAGACACACTGCCCTTCGAGTACGGTTTCGATAGAAATTTACGCTACAGTAAAGAATTGGGCGTATTGGGAATGGTCACAGGCATCGGAAATACGCAAGCAGGCATTTCCGTAACGGCTTTGGGACTAGACGACCGCTTTGATTTCACCAATACCTACTGGCTAGTAGCGGGTATTGCGGGCGTGGACCCTGCGGATGCACCAACGGGTTCGGCAGCTTGGGCCGAATGGATAATTGATGGTGACCTATCACACGAAATTGATGCTAGAGAAATTGAAAAAGGTTGGAAAACGGGCTACATTCCATTGCGTCGAACGACGCCTTACGAACAACCCGTTTCTGAAAACAACGAAGGGGTTGTAATCAAATTGAATGAAGGATTGGTTAATTGGGCGTACGAAATGACCAAAGACACACCGTTGCCCGATAACGAGGAAATTAAAAATATGCGGGAACAGTATAAAGGCTACGCTGCGGCGGATATGAAACCGTTTGTCTTGAAAGGTGACCAATTGGCGGGAAGTACCTATTGGCATGGAAAGTTACTCAACGACTGGGCCAACGATTGGGTGGATTATTGGACAGAAGGTCAAGGAAATTTTGTGACCTCGGCGATGGAAGAGATGGGGACGTATCACGCTTTGGCTAGACTGGAAAAAGCGGGGAAAGTAGATAAAGACCGTTTGCTCGTTCTACGAACGGCTTCCAATTTTACAATGCAGTGGCCTGGTATTTCGGCTTACCAAAGCTTGGCGGGGGAAAAATTGACGGGGAAGGGATATTCTGCTTACGTGCCTTCTTTAGAATCAGCGTACGCCGTTGGAAGTCCCGTTGTTTTGGAGTTGTCGAAGAATTGGGATAAATACGGAGCTAGCGTACCGACCAAATGATGTATCACTTTAACGGTAAAGACCTATCTTTTGCGGTTTATCCAAAAGATACAAACTGATATTAAGAGAGTAGTGTAACTAATTACTGATTACCAGTCACTAGTCACTCACCAACTAATCACTACATCATGACTTGCTTAATCGTAGAAGGCGGTGGCTTTAAAACGGGATTTACTTCGGGCGTATTAGACGCCTTTCAAGCGGCCAACTATCGAGACTTCGATATGTATTTGGGCGTTTCAGGTGGTTCTATCACGACTTCTTACTTTTTGAGCCAGCAATACCGCCAATGCTTGCGAGCGATTCGCTTACTAGCTGAGGATAAAATGTTTATGCAGTTCACTCGTACTTTCGGAGCCGAAGGCTATATGAATATCGACTACCTAAAAAGTGTGGCCGAGCAAAAAGTACCTTTAGATTTAGACCTTGCTATTGCCGCCGCTAAAAAAGCGCAAGTATATTTTGTGGCGACTAACCGAACGAACGGACAGGCGGCTTACTTGCAGCCCAATCGAGAAAGTTGGTTGGATATTTTGATTGCTTCTAGCACTTTACCGTTTGTAACCAAAGGAAAACACAACATTCACGGCGTCGAATATTTTGATGGGGGTTGGAGCGACCCTTTACCCGCCAAATGGGCCTACGAACAGGGCGCTAAACGAATTTTGGTCATTCGCACCAATCCCGCCGAGCGAAAGAGTACCCAAAGTTTGGCCGATTATTTTGGTAGTTACTTTTATAATGATAACCAGCATTTGCGGGCCGCTTTCGCCAATTGCCACCTTTTTTACAACGAAGCAGTAGAGTTTATTCTCAGTCCACCCGATGATTTGATTATTGAGCAAATTTCGCCCATCAAGGATTTGAAAAGTACGACTTATACTTACACTTCTAAAACGATAATGAGTGATTATCGATATGGGTTAGACCAAGGGATACAGTATGTGCAAAAAGTGAGAGAAAACTAATTTTTTTCCTACCTTCACTTCATGAAAAGAAACAATCGCCGAAAATTTCTCCAATCCCTAAGCGTTGGTGCAGCTAGTACGATGCTACTTTCTAATGATACTTTAGCCAATCGTTTTTATGAAGCGGCCCAACCGACCATCAACTTCCAAAACTTTGAAAGTCGCAGCGACGAATCCTTTTGGGAGTTAGTCAAATCACAATTTCGTTTTGCACCCGAACTACGCTACTTTAACAATGCTTCGTTAGGAGCTTGTCCAATTACGGTACAAGAAGCCACTAAGGATTTTCGAGATACCTTGGACGGTTTTCCTTCCAAGTACATGTGGGGCGGTTGGTTAGAAGAAAAAGAGCGTACTCGCCAGTTGGTGGCCGATTATTTGTCCGTTTCTACCGAAGAGATTGCCCTAATTCACAACACGACGGAAGGCATGAATTTAATCGCTCGTAGTTTTGATTTGCAACCGGGCGATGAGGTGATTTTGGCCGACCACGAACACACCAGTGGACGTATTTGCTGGGAAGTTTTTCAAGAAACGAAAGGTGTTAAATTAGTGCGTCCCGAACTGCCGCTAATGCCCCGAAGTATAGAAGAAGTGGTGGAAGTTTATCGACGAGCCATTACGCCGAAAACGAAGGTAATTTCGATGTGTCACATCGTAAACACCAATGGCATGATGCTACCCGTCAAAGAGGTTTCGGCCATGGCACACGAACGAGGCATTTTTGTGGCCGTTGATGGTGCCCAATCGGCGGGAATGGTTGATATAGATTTGCACGATTTGGGCTGTGATTTTTATACGGCTAGTGCGCACAAGTGGTTATTTGCGCCAAAGGGAATTGGCATTCTGTACGCCAAAGAAAGTAGTCAAACTCAATTGAAGCCACTCATCGTTTGTCGAGGCTACGAAGACCCAAGTATTCGGCGATTAGAAAACTATAATACCCGTAATTTGCCCGAATTATTGGGATTGGGAGCGGCCGTTGAGTTTTGTAACCAAATTGGGAAAAAAAAAATTAGTGACCGTTCTTACGAATTGAAGGCCTACTTCCGCTCAAAAATGATGGACAAATCGACCTTCAATTTGAAGAGTCCCGAGCTAGATGACCTTTCTGCTGCTATTCAAGTGGTGGAGGTAGTTGGGAAGAAGGTGCAAAAAGTAAAAAAGCAGCTTTTTAAAAAATATGGCATCGATTGTCGGCCGATGTCCACCTTTGGTCTAAATGCACTGCGGATTTCTCTATCAATTTACACCACCAAAGTAGATATAGATTACCTTGTGGAGGCACTTCACGAAGTGGCGAAGTGAGGAATAATCCGTCATGTTACAAAATTACTTTCGTTTACAGTTCAAAATGGGCAATCGGCAGCTAATTGAATTTGGTTTGCCGCCAATCATTGCTTACGTTTTAGCCGTCATTACCTTTGTTGCCTTATCGCTTTATCTCTGGTACAAAACGCCGTACGCTCCCTACATTTACCCATTTTTTGCCCTTTCGGGATTCACGTTTTTGGGCAACCTCGGTAGGAATGATTTTTTAAAAATGTGTTTTTCTGTTCGAGATTATCAAAAAGTTCGAATAGCTGAGAATGGGATTGTAGCATTGCCATTTGTGTTATTTCTAGGGTATCAGCGGGAATGGTTGGTATCTCTTACATTAATTCTAGTAGCCGTGATAATGGCTCGATGGCAATCTAATAATCAATGGAATTATACCCTGCCGACTCCTTTTTTCCATTACCCTTTTGAGTTTTTAGTAGGGTTTAGGACGACTATCTTGTTAGCGCTATTTGCGTACTTCTTAGCACTTAAAGGTATCTCCGTAGGGAATTTTAACTTGGGACTTTTCTCATTATTCTTACTCATTGGCCTAAGTTTTTCTTTTTACAACCAGCCCGAAAGTCAACTGTACGTATGGATTTTTGATAAACGTCCCGCAGCTTTCTTGTGGTATAAAATAAGTATTGGGTTTCTTTATCTTACCTTGTTGACTATTCCATTGATACTATTGCTACTGGTTTACTTTCCTATGCACTGGTTACTTATTGTGGGACTTCACTCAATAGGATTTTTGTATTTATCGCTGGTTATTTTAGCAAAATATGCGGCATTCCCTAGAGCTATTCATTTGCCCGAAAGCCTACTCATCATTCTGAGTTTCGTTTTTCCGCCGCTACTGTTATTTACTTTTCCTTTCTTTTATAAAAAAGCTATTCAACAACTAAATCCGCTACTGCTATGATTCGACTTCAAGAGGTAAGTAAATCGTTTGGTACCAAAAAAGTTTTAAAAGGTATCGATTTGACTTTCGAAGTGGGAAAGGTCTATGGTATTGTGGGTGCGAACGGAGCGGGTAAAACTACTTTATTTCGCTGTATAGCGGGATTAGAAAGTTATGAGGGACTCGTGACATCCGATAAGGTGCCATTAAAAAATCATCTTGGCTTTTTGGCGACGAATCCTTATTTCTTTCCCAAAATAACGGGCTGGGAATATTTGCAGTTGTTCTGCCAAGCTCGTGGTATTTCCAATACGGATTTTGATACCAAAAACTTATTTCAACTGCCTTTGAAAGAATACGCTGTCAACTACTCAACGGGTATGAAAAAGAAGTTGGCTCTGACAGCTATTCTACTACAACAAAACGATTATTTTATCTTGGATGAACCCTTTAATGGGGTGGACATCCAAAGCAATCTCTTGATAACCGAGTTGATTAAAAAATTGAAGTCCTTAGGTAAAACGATTTTGATTGCGTCCCATATTTTTGCCACCCTCCAAGAAACATGCGATGCGATAAAACTGCTCGAAAATGGGCAGATTGTTAAACAAGTTTTACCACAGGAGTTTCGTCTCTTGGAAGCAGAAATGAAGGATTTTACGATTGGTGATAGTATCAATAGTTTTTTAAATTAGCTGCGTACTTTTGAATCAAAATAGTTTTATGAAAATTCTAAGGCTACTATTTCTACTTACTAGCATCAGTATTTTTAATTGGAATTGCGAAAGGACAACGGAATTGCCCACTACTGAAAAAGAAACGATTAAAGATAAGATTGACCCGTTTCAACCAATTCGCCTTTCTAAGGAGGCCTTGTTTGACAAAGTATTGGGTATGCTAGTTGGGTCGGCGCTTGGCGATGCTATGGGCGCACCAACAGAAATGTGGCAGCGTTATAACATTCGTACGGAGTACGGTTTTGTCAGTCAATTAGATGATATGACTCGTGCGCCTTCTCCCGAGGGTACGTGGCAAATGAACTTATCCGCTGGCGGCACCACGGACGATACTCGTTGGAAAGCCCTATTGACCGATTTTGTATTACAAGAGGGTAATCATTTTTACCAGCAAGGGGGAAGTAATCCTTACCATTTTGCGGAGTTTGTAGTAGCAAGGTACCAAGAAAAAATAGAAGATTTACGAGCAGTAAATAGTTTCCATCCTGCCCCCTACGAAGAGGCATTAATGAAGATGTCTTGGTTACAAGAGTGGGCTATTGTCGCTAAGCCTTTTGCCGAAAAAGATTTAGAGGGCTACGCTCGTGCTTTGAGTCAATTCTACGGCGGAGAAACTACTTGTGCGGGTATGCTGTATGCACCTATGATTGGTCTGATGCACCCCAACGACCCCGCTACGGCGTATCAGTCTGCGTACCGATTGGGGATTTTTGACCTTGGCTATGCTCGGGACATCACGGGCTTGACGGCAGCAATGACGGCGACTGCGTTAAAGAAAGACGTTTCCCCCAACGATATTTTAAACACCCTAAGAAATATTGACCCTAACGGTTTTTTCAAGAGTCGATTAGTCGGTCGGTCGGCCCACCGTTTTTATCAATCCGCTCGTTACGCAGTTACGGAGGCTAAAAAAATAACTAAATCGGATATTGATTTCAATAAATTGAAATTACCCTATCAAGGTCAGGACACGCTCTACTTTGCTCAAATGCAGTACTTATTCGATTTCTTAGATGGTCAAAATCAAGACATGGCTTTCCATCCCGGAGAAATTCATCAGATTAATTTGACGGCCTTGTTGTTCACCAATTTTGATTTCGAGAAATCGTTAGCCTTTGTTACCAATTACGGTCGAGACAACGATACGGTTGGCGCAATCACGGGCGCCATTTTAGGCGCCATGTACGGTTTTGATGCTTTACCTAGCGCTTCCGTTGAGCAAGTCCTAGCGGTGAATAAATCACAACTAGGCATTGATTTGGAAAAAATGGCAGAACAGTTGACAACGTTTTTAATTACGCAAGGAAAAGTTAACGTAATGTAAGAAAACACACAATACAGTCTCTAAGAACTAATCTGTCTGAATTGCTTCAATCGGATTCGCCCGAGCTGCCTTGATACTCTGCGCACTGACCGTCAAAAACGCAATCAACAAAATCCCAAGACCAGCCGCTGCAAAGACCCACCAAGCGAGACTTGTGCGATGCGCAAAATCTGCCAGCCATTGATTGGTTAAATAATAACTCAGTGGAATGGCAATAATCGCCGCAATACCCAACAGTTTCATGAAATCTTTGGCTAGCAAACCAATGATACCGCTAACCGAAGCGCCTAACACTTTTCGAATTCCAATTTCTTTCGTGCGTCGTTCTACAGTGAAAGCCGTTAATCCGAGTAACCCTAACAACGCGATAAACAGTGTCAAAAAGGTAGCGTACAAAATGCTTTGGCCGAACCGTTCTTGGTCTGCGTATTGTTCGTTGAAGTCTTCGTCTAAAAAGGAGTACCGCATCGGAAATGTCGGTTCAATGGTTGACCAAATTTGCCGAATCTTCTCGATAGTCTGAGATAGGTTTTTGGTAGATAATTTAACGCCCGTATAGTTCCGCCAATCGCCCGCACTCATAATTAGTGGGTCAATTTTTCTCGTTACGTCGTGGTAATGAAAGTCTTTGATGACGCCGATAATTTGCCCAAATGCTTCGTCTCTGGCGAACCGAACTCGCTGGCCAATGGGGTTTTCGATACCATAATTTTTTACAAAAGACTCATTGACCACGTAGTTGTTGACGCTATCCTGTCCAATGGCGGGGTTGAAAAAACGACCCGCCACCATGTCCATATCTAAGTTAAGTACTTCTCCAAAATCTTCGTCTCCGTAGAGCACGTAAGGACTAAAATTCTCTTCTTTTCCTTCGATGACCAATTTCCAATCGTAGAACTCGTGACTGGGAAAGTGGGAAGCCGTCGTTATGGCTTGGACACCAGCAATCTGCTGAAAACGAGATTTTAACTGCGTTACTTTTCTATAAGTATCACCATCGTTCATTGGGATAGTCAGCACTTGGTCGGGCTGGAAACCCAAGTCTTTTTCCATCATAAAATGAACTTGTCGGTAGATAAAAGCCATCACAATGACCAACGTAATAGACGCCGTAAACTGACTCGTGACGAGTACCTTTCGGAATAATCCTTTTTCTCCCGTTTTTAAAAAATTAGATTTGATGGCTACGGACGGTTGGAAGCTCGATAAAATAAATGCCGGATAACTACCCGCTAACAATCCAATAAAACAACTCAATAGAAGCGTACCTCCTACCACTAAAAACGGAGCGCTTCGAAGCACAGTCAATTGTCTATCCATCATGTTGTTAAAGTAGGGTAGAGCCATTTCTGCCAAAAATATAGCCAATAGTCCCGCAATGGCTGCTTGTAAGATAGACTCCACTAAGAATTGGGTAGTCAATAACCCTCTTTCTGCGCCGACTACTTTTTTAATACCTACTTCTTTTCCCCGTTGACTTGCCCTAGCGGTGGTCAGATTGACGTAATTAATAATAGCGACGAGCATCACTAATAGCGCAATAAATGCAAAAATGTACACATTTCGAATGCTACCCGATTCTCCCAAAGCGGTCCATCCCTCGGAATGTAAAAAGACGTCGTTTAGCGGTTGTAAAGCCCATTGGTAAAAGTCGCTCTCCTTGGGCGTAACGCCGTTGGAAATGTACTCTTGACGAATGAGTTCGTTAACATCTTTTTCTATCTTTTGACTCAGTTCCACCGTGCTGCTATTGGGATACAATTGTACGTAGGTCGCTCGATTATTACCACCCCAATGATTACCGTAGCCATTATAGCGGACAAAAAAGTCAGAGGGAATGTGCGACTTTCTTTTTTGGGTATTCAAAATAGCCGTGACCATGAAATCGTACTGTCCCAACAACGTGACGGACTCCCCCACAGGATTTTTATCACCAAATATTCGCTTAGCCAGTTTATTCGTAAGGACGATGGAATTAGGTTGGGTCAACGCCGTGGCGGCATCTCCCTGCAAAAAATCCATTTGGAGGACATTGAAAAAATTGCTATCCACAACGGCGGTGTTCTCTACGTATAAGTCTTTTCCTTCGTAGGTTACCAAGTATTCGCCGATGGGCCGCCAAGCTGCCGCATTTTTCACTTCGGGATAATCAGCCATCAATTTTCTAGCCAGTAGCGTAGGGGTCCAAGCGGTTTCTCCCCGTTTGCCAATTCGATAGACCCGATAGGTTTGGTCGCTGTTGGTCATCCACTTATCGTGCTGCTGTTCGTGCCAAATAAAAGTGGTAATCAGAATAACCAGAGCGATTCCTAATGCTAGGCCCACAATGTTCAGTATGGTAAAGCCTTTCTGCCGTTTCATTTGGCGAAACGCAATCTTTAAGTGATTTTTCAACATAATTTTTTTTGTCGGGTGATGAGATAGAGGAGCATCGGTTCGTTTAATTTGATTATCCCTTCGTTGGCCAAATTCTTAGCAATAATTCCTGTCATCTTCTTGGTGTCGGAGCCAATTTGGTACAGCGAACGGTGGTTAACTTTAATGTTATCTTTGAGATTTCTTACCCCGAAACCTTTGGCTAGTATCACTGCTCTACTTTGAATGATACCTACGGAAAGAGCAGGAATGTCATTGGCCAGCCTAACATTATCAATGGTTCCAATCATCCATTGGGCTACATTTTCGCCCATGCCAACTGAGGAAATCGAAGTAGCCTTATTTTTAGCCGATTGCTTTTGGGCTATTCCCAAAAACGGTACAGCTAGGCATAGCAATAGTATTAAAAAACGGTTCATTGTTTTTAGTTTTCTAATTGCAAAGGAGAATAATTCATTTAAAGAACAAAGATATTAGCTAGATACAATAAACGATATATCTTATTTGAAAGGATTTAGTAAGTGAAAATGTAAATCCTGTAAATCTTGTAATCCTGTCTAAGAAGCTATATTAATCCCGTCGCAGTACTTGTGGAGATAGCCGTTGACCGCACACCGTGTACCATTGACCGAACATCTTTTACTGTCTCAAAATATCCGTCAAACGACTATCTCCTCTTTCACGAGCGTACTCCATCAAACTTTCCTGTCCTGCGTTGCCTAAATTCGGGTCAGCGCCTTCTTTCAAGAGATAATCTACGATGTCGTAGTTGCCGTTTCTAGCGGCTTGTAAAAGCGCAGTACCTTGCCCATTGGTTTGTTCGTTGACATCCGCACCTTTTTTGACCAAGAATTTTACAATGTCTAGGTGACCATGTCGAGCAGCGGCGTTGAGTGCAGAGCCCTGTCCGTTATTACTTAGGTTAATATCTGCACCCTGCTTTAGTAAATATTCGATAATGTCCAAGTGTCCATGTCGTGCCGCAGTATTGAGTGCGGAACCTTGCCCATTGGTTTGTTCGTTAACGTTAGCACCTTTTTTTACTAAGAATTTTACAATGTCTAAGTGACCGTGGCGAGTGGCGGCGTTGAGTGCGGACCCTTGGCCATTATTGCTGAGGTCAATATTGAGATTCTCCTGTTGGGTCAAAAATTCGATAATGTCCAAATGCCCGTGTCGCGCCGCAGCGTTGAGCGCCGAGCCTTGTCCGTTAGTTTGTTCGTTGATATTTGCTCCTTTATCTATTAAAAACTGAACAATTTCTAAGTGCCCGTGCCGAGCGGCCGCATTGAGTGCCGAGCCTTGTCCATTGGTACTAATGTCCAAGTCTGCACCATTTTTGATTAACACTTCGAGTACATCGGCGTATCCGTGCCGAGCAGCGGCGTTGAGTGCAGAACCTTGTCCGTTGGTTTGTTGATTAATATTAGCCCCATTAGCTAATAGAATCTCCACTATTTCTACGTTGCCGTGTCGAGCAGCACCATTTAGCGCATCGCCTTGACCATTGTTTTTTAAGTTAACGTCGGCATTGTTGTCTAGTAGATACGTTACGACTTCTACTTGTCCATTTCGAGCGGCCGCTCCCAAAGCAGTACCGTACCCTTGCATCATTTCGTCAATGTCCGCACCGCTCTTTAAAAGATACTTGACAAAATTTAAATGGCCTTTTTCCGCAGCGGCCATTAATGGAGAAGCATCATTTCGTGAGTGATGATTGACATCTGCACCTGCCTTTACTAACATTTTTCCGATTTCTAAGTGCCCATATTTCGCAGCCGCAACCAAAGCCGTAGCCGATTGCATATTTTTATAGTGGTGTCGGTCGGTTCTGATTTCTTCGTAATCGGGGTTAGGGTCAATGCAGTTTGGGTCAACCGATTCTAATAAGTTTTTAACTAGGGCCGCATCTCCCGCTCGGACAGCACGGACTAGCTTTTTACAATCAGCAGGTGCGCTTTTGCCTACAATAGATGATTGATATTGATTAACTGTTGAATTATTATAACCCGTTTCTTCTTTCTCATCAACCACCAATTCCTTCATATCAATAATCATTGAATTTTTGAAAATTTTCACATCACCGCCATTACGCAGAATTTTTTTGGTCATCATCAAATCGGCCAATTCGTCTTCGTCGTCGTTGTTGACGATACATTCTTCGTCTAAACTCAACAAGCGCTGTTTCACTAACTGTTCATCTTCTTGTTGGATGGCCTCTAAAATCCCTCCACAATCGGTCTTAATTTGATTGCCAAATTTTTTGGGCATCTTGTAGTCGTGATTGATGAGAGAGATTTGTCGATAATCGACTAGAATTACTTCGTCGTCAAGGTCGATGGTAATATCTTCGCTGCCCGCCTGCGCAATATTATGAATTAGTTGCATATTTTCGTAATCTCTCTCGTTGCCATAAGGCATGCAAGCGGGATTAAATTCGGTCAATATTTTAGTAACCTTTTCCAAGTCATTGGCTTTAGCTGCGGCTAATAATCGCTCGCAATCGGTTAAGCCATCTTTAACCGTTGAAGATATAATTGCCTTTTTGCTAATCTCTTTAGATGGCAATGTTTCAGTTTTTGATGGTTCGTCCAGTGGAGTTTCGCTAGGTTGATTTGTTGACGCATCAGCGGTGGCATTTGCGCCGAAATCTTCTGTTCGATATTCTTTGGGGGGTAACTCAATGTTTGCTACCGCTATTTTGGGTTGATTCAAAATTAGCAATAGCATAAAAATGAGGGGAAGCATAAAAGCGTATTTCCAGTAACTGTACGGGTTTGATTTCTTACTATTCATTTTGAGAATTCTTTGTTTAATGAGTGATTGATTATAATTAGTAACAACAGTCAGCGGTTTGTTATAAGTGGCTATTTTGAGCAGGTTCATTTGATAGACTTCTCGTTCTTTGGGTTCGGTGTAAACTAGCAGTGCATCCGTTTGGTATTCGATATTCTTTTCTACCTCTTTCCGAAACAACCAGACAAAAGGATTAAACCATAAGACAACGACGGCTAATTCGGCTAGTAATAAATCCCAAGTATGTCCCTTGGCAACGTGGATTTTCTCGTGGGCGATAATCTGTTCGTAGGTTTCGAAATCGTAATTAGTGGGATTAATAAATATGTATTGAAAAAAAGAGCAAGGTTCCGTTTCTTCGTTCAGGTTAACGGTAATGCCATCATCGTCGGGTATCTTATCGTCGTTGCGAACGATTTTGAGAACCATACCTGCTATTTGAAAGAGTAAGTTTAAACTAAAAACGACAACGCCAAAAAAGTAGAGCATCAACAACCAATCCGATAAGGTGTAGGTGGATGCTTCATGGGGAACAATTTCTTTCTTAGGGTTGGTTACCGTTTTTTCGGTAGTGGAAGGAGCCATTTCTACCATTCGGTCGTTCTGTTCGACTGATTTCAGTTTTGTATCGCTACCTACTTCAGTAAACGTTTCGGTCGTTATAGGAGCTTCTTCAATATAATTATCGTTCGTGGCGACCGATTTAGTTACCTTTTTATTTACAAATAAGGTATCTAAAATTCCTTGGTGTTCTACTAAGCGGGGTAGTGCGATAAAAGGTAAGAGAAAAGTCAACCCTAGGCAAGCTAGCAAATAGCCACGATTGACGGTAAAGAAACTCTCCTTTTCCAAAACAAATTTATAGAAGGCTAATAAGGTAACGAGTACGATAGAAGATTTTAACAAAAGGGCAATCATGGTTCTTTTTTTCTGAAAAATTGGGAATGGAAAGCTGCGGGACCGATTTAAGAATTTCCTGATTTAATTATTTTAATCAACTCTTCTTTCTCAGCTTCTGTTAAGTCCTCTTTCTTGGCAAAATGGGCTAACATCTTTGGGAAAGAGTTTCCAAAATAATTTTTCTTCATTTCGTCAAAGTAGCCGTCTTTATAAGACTCAAAGTCCTTCGTCGGTCGATACAGATGCGTATTACCAATTAACTCAGAATCCAAGAACCCTTTTTTATTGGCCAATATCTTAACTATTGTAGCTAC